>CBDUQV010000115.1:0-6541 GCA_965369615.1 uncultured bacterium
TTTTTATCTTTTTTCTTTTTTCTTGAAGCCCGAATCCATGAGGTAATAACTCTCTCAATGAATAGCTATTTATATCCTGTTTGTCAAGTATTATAACGGTAATGTCAGGTGCAAATTCGCTAAGCACCTGTCTGCATGCACCACAGGGAAAAAATGGTACATCTTCAGGACCCACGATGGCGATTTTTACGAATTCTGTTTCACCTTCTGAGACCGCCTTGAAGACTGCAACACGTTCGGCACAGCAACCCAAGCCGTATGAACTATTTTCAACATTGCTACCTGTAAATACCTTCCCACTTTTCGTAAGCAAAGCGGCTCCCACAGAAAGCTTCGAATAGGGCGCATGGGCATATTCTCTTGCCTTTCTCGCCTGGTCTATCAATTTTCTATCTGTCATCGATCCTCTGTCAAAAGAAAAAGAGGGGCAGAATAATCCTGCCCCTTCCTTTTCTCACTTTCTCTCTTCTATCGGCTAATAGGTGAATGTATACGTATATTCATCATCCCATTCACCACCAACACCGTTACCATTTCCATCAAGGTACCAGTTGCCGGGTTCTTGTTCCTGCACCATGGGGCTGATCCAGAGGGTATAAGTGGTTCCACCCACGGCATTCTCCAGCGAATAGTGGAAACCCCTCTCATCGAGATCAGGGATGATGGAGCCAACGAGATTCTGTTCATTGCCATCATACACCCTGATATTGCCCGTATTGAAGGTGGATATCACCATATAGTCGTTGAACGAGACGATGAGCTCTTCACCAGCAACGAATGCACTTGCAGTTGGCGGATCGCCATCAAATCCCGAAACACCATAATCATCCGTTACGAAATCCCATGTATAATCGGGAATATTGGCTATGTAACCCATATTCTCACCAACATATCCCAGCAGAACATTTCCATCCTCATCAAATATATTTGCGCATTCAACGGTAACCGTATACTGCGTAGCCGTATCAAGCTCCGAGTTGGGCTGGATGGTGATATGACTTTGCGATCTATTCACAAGGGTGCAGATAACCGGAATTCCTGAAGAGGTATATTCCAGGGAGATATTGGCAGTTATCAACGTATTGGTGTCAATATCACCATCGGTAAAACTTACGGTGATAAACGGTGTGACACTAGTACCATTACTCACACCCGGGCTGACAGAACTAATTTCTGGATGATCAAAATCAAAGGTATCGACGCCTATTCCGGTTAACAATTTGTAGATATAATCATCGTAGGGCGATCCGTCGGCCCAGCCATTATTGTTCCCATCGAACTGCACGCCGGCTTCATTTTGCAAACCGCTTGTCAGGGTCACACCAAAACAGGCATCGTCACTGAATTCACCCCGGAAGACCGCCTTCTTGAGCTCAGCATAGTAGGTCATGGACGCGTTTGATATCGTGCTTCCGCCGTTCGTGAGATTCCTGACAACGATATTGGATGTGCTGACGGTGTTTGCATTCATGAAATCAAGAAAGTAGATCACGATCTCTCCCTGAATGCCCGTTACATCTGGGTCTTGGTCGTTGATGGTACCGCCGGGCCCGGGAACAAGCGCGCCAACGTATGATAGGTCCATCTGCACTGCATCATTGTATCCGCCACGATCCGGGTCAAATGGATTATCCTTCTTGGAGCAAGAAAACATGAAAACAAGGACTACACTGAGTACTACGAAAAGAATCATTGTCTTTTTAAACATTTTTTAGCCTCCTCTCAATCTTCACGATTAGAAACTCATCGTTGCAGAGATACGCCAGTTGGAAAGATTTGTCAGGTTTGAAAATGCCATGAGATCGATCTTCAGATTTTCGCTAACACTGTATCCCATGCCATACGTGTAGTAGGTGCTGCTGTTGGAAGAAACATAATCTTCAGATGAACCAATATTCTCAAGATTTGGATTTGGGTTAATGGTGTAGGTTTCTGTCCCATCACCGAAAACCGTATGCGTAACTGCAGCGGAATAATCAAGCAAATCTTCATTTGTTGTCTTCTCGAATCGACTGATTGTATGAATTGCACCAAGCCTGAAAGCAAGCGGCTTTATGACGTTAAATTCGACGCAAACCGGTATGCTGAAACCGGCAAGCACATCGGTTGTTACGATTTGTTCTTCACTATCATAGGTTGTTGTCCGTGTATAATCATCAGGATCATTTGCCTGTGCATCACCATCGTCATACACGTAAACATAATTGGCATCAGAATCTTCCACCCTTGTTGTGTCATGGGTTCTTGAGAAGACATTAAGACCAAATGCAAAGGTAACTCTGTCAGTCAAATCATAAATTACCTTTCCGCCAAGACCTATTGTCTGAGCGGATCCATCCCCTGTAATAACCGTATTCTCAGTCCCATTATTGGTATAGGAAGAGTTATCTGCTGCATTTCTGGTCTCGCTGAGTGTATAATCCCTTACTGCATCACTTTTCACCTCAAATGAGTTCGTATTGTACGAAGCATCGAATCTCAGGTGTGTAATCTCATTCCAATCGTGAATATAGGAAAGCCATCCCGTCATGCTGTTTCCACCTGTTGGAATGTCTTCATCTTGCGCTTCGGCCATTCCGTAGGTGTCTGTTATGCTTGCATCATCAGGGCTTCCATCCCAGTCTTCGGTAGCATCCCACAGGTCATGAGCGGTACCGGAAAACATACCATAGGCAAAATGAAATCCAACCGCATTCGTTTCACTCAGGTATTTCCATAATGAAAAACCAACATCATGATCTGTCATATCGCTGATCGTACTGCCCGTTCCCACCCGACTCTCGGTAAATGTTCTATCACCGGAAATCAGATTTACATCGGTGGAATCGAACGTGTAATTAACGGGCAAGCCACCTGCAAGACCAAATTCCTCAGTGTTGGTCGTATTGAGCTTGTAGAAGAACCCCAAGAGCATACCATTCATATCTCTGCCAAAACAAAGAATGAAGTCCTTTGTGCCCTCGTCGTACCATGTTTCTCTTGTTTCCTCTATCTCGGTCCTTCTGTCATACGTTCCATTGTTATCTTCATCAACAAGTTCAGCGGAAACAACATGACCGAATCCGTACATTACGTTTCCAAGTCGGTCCAGAAGCCCGGTATCCCAGGGATCCCTATCATTGTGCCTGTCAATGACTATACCAAGATTACCCATGTTGAATAGGGGGGTTGTTGAACCGCCAATAAGGAAGTAGTTGTTCAAGGCATTTGCTGAGAACTGTGTATCATTCTTGTCAACGAGGTTACTGAGGTTTGTATAGAGTCTGGAACCTTCAATGAGCGGTAAACGTGCAGGGTCGGGAAACGGATAGGGACCAAGCCATAGGTCGTAGTCGTCCTCAAGTAAGTATGCTGTTGATGCATTTCTGAATGACGTATTCGTAAATGCACTCACTGACATAACAAAAATAAGTAAAAATAGCAATACTATCGGAATTTCCTTTCTAAACATGTAATCCTCCTTTTTCTTCTTCACACGTTTTAACTACAAATTATCCAATTATTTTTTTTTCTTACTCACCTCCTTTCTTACTATTCATTAATTAGCATTATTGGGAATATAGTATAGGGTAATTACGTTAGTTTGTCAAGTATTTTTATCTAAATTATTATGAAGGAGTGGCACGTCTAATACAGGTCTTTTCTTCTATCCTTAAAGAGGTTATTCAGAGAATTGACATTCTTCTGTAATGCCGCTTTTGGATTAATCACAACCACGGAGACAATTTCCTCTGTTTCACCGGCTCTTGTAAGAATTCTTCCCTCAGGTGAGATTACCTGACTCAAACCGGTAAATCTGTTTACGATCCGGCCGCGCTTCTCAATACCCACTCTATTGGCAGTAACAACAAACACCCTGTTCTCCAGAGCCCTTGTTATCATTGCATCCTGGCAAAAAGGCAGTACAAGGTTTGCAGAATGGCATATGATCTGAGCCCCCAAAAGCGCCAGTTTCCTGATTGCTTCCGGAAATATCCAATCAAAACAGATTATCAGACCGACCTTGACACCGTTTTTTAGAGAAACGATCTGGTAGGATTCATAGGCTTTGTTGAAAAGCACTTTTTCACTGCCGTAGAGATGTTTTTTTCTATACACAGAGTAGGTACCATTAGCAAATACCAATAATAAGGAGTTGTATACCCTTTTCTTCACCCGTTCCGCAAATCCGCCACAGATAGCCATTTTCTTCTCTCTGGCAATGCTCTGAAGAAATTGAAAGGTCTTCCCACCGGGAACCACCTCAGCGAGAGCGAGGAGTTCCTTTTTTGTTGTAAAGGTATATCCTGTATTGAAAAGTTCCGGGAGAACAAGCAGATCACACCTAAGTGGTTGAATCATTGCTTCAACTTTTGCAAGGTTCTCTTTGACTTTTCCGAAAATTGGATCAAACTGCAGGAACCCGACTCTCATGTTTCGCTTTTCACTATAGCCTCTGCTCTCTGGATAGTGCAACCATCACTTGGCACTTGGCAATGTCACACCACCGTATTGGAAGCGGAAAAGAAGATTCTCATATGGCTTGAACTCAAGCCCAAAACCATGAAGCATACCCTCATAGTTTTTCTTGACCATTCCATACCTATAATATCCAATACTTCCCGTCAATGTCAGCGTGGGTGAAATCCTGTACGAAAGACGATTGGTATACAATGAATGGAAGGAGCCGTATTTCGACGAATATAAAAATTGAACAGCGTGGTTATGCGTGTATTTACTGTTGTCTAAAAGCCATGATGGCTGCAATTTTTTACTGTACTGTTCTGCAAAAACCAAACTAAAACCCGAAACAATGATAAGTGTTACCACCATCTTTCTCATAGATCCTCCTCGACTCATTTAGGTTCACCTTGAGTACTTTTTAAAAGCATTGTCATATAAAGGATGATTTTCACGTACCTCATCCTTCCGACTTCTCAAGTTGAGTGTTACCACCATTTAACTTCTCCTGTGCCAGTTTTGACCAGCGATTACTCGAGTTTTCTTTTATCATATCTTTCCATATTCCCTTTGCTTTATCAACATTTGCTTTTCCATAGTAGGATAATCCCATATAGTACTTTGCTTCAAAAAGATTGGGACCAATCTCAAGCGCTTTTTCAAAAAAGTGAATTGCATCCCTGTACATGTTTCTCTCAAAGTAAACCAACCCCATGTAGTAGTTTGCATAGAGTATTGCGCTCACATCACTTCCGGTTTTGATGACTTTCGAGAGATGCTCAATCGCTTCACCAAAGATCTTCTTTTTATAACATATATAACCAAGGTTATTTCTCGCCATATCATCGTTTGGTTGAATATTGAGCACTTTTTGATACAGCATCAAAGCATCATCAAATTTCTCCCCATACATGTACGCCCAACCAAGCAGTTTCAATACGCGTACGTTTTGAGGAGCTTTCTCTATTGCCACCTCAAGGACTTTTTCAGCTTCGGCATAGTTTCCGCTTGCAATGCAATTCCATCCCTGATCAATAAGTGTAAGAATATCAGTCTTTGATATGGTCATGGATTGAACAAATCCCTCCAGCATCTTTTCCTTTTTCTGCTCTTCTATTTTGGTTTTTTCTTCAAGATAGTGTTTCATATTTTTTTCAATGATTTCCAATTTCTTTCTGTAGCTTCTTACAAGGTTATATACATGTTCGACCTTCTCGGCATAGAGGGAAGGTTTATCACCAGATTTTGCCTCTTTCAATCTTTCCTTCAAATCCAATATCAATTTCTCAAAATAATCCATTTATTTCCCTCATATCACCATTGTCACCATTAACACAGATTCTTTCTCAATTCCTTTCACCAATTCAACTAATACAACTATTTATATTGTTCGTTTCGTCCTTTGCTCTTTGCCCTTTACCTGGCAAAATCAACAACTTCCTTTGCAATATCATGAAGCGGAACGATCTTGTCAACATAGCCGGTCTTAATGGCTGCTTTTGGCATTCCAAATATAACAGATGTCGATCTATCCTCAACAATTACCCTTCCATTCCTTTCTTTTACAGAACAGAGCACCTCAGAGCCATCTCTACCCATTCCGGTGAGAATAATTGCAAGAAGCCTATCTCCAAAGAAAGCCAGTGATTTTAGCGTCACATCACAAGATGGTCGAACACTATGCTTCTTCGGCTTATCGGTAAGCGTAATTCTCCCCGCTTCTGTAACCTCAAGGTGCTTTCCTCCTGGTGCAACATAGACCTTACCCTTATGAAGCAGTTCATCTCCCTTTGCTTCTGTAACCTCTAATGGAGACAGCCTGTCAAGTCGCTCTGCAAGCAACGATGTAAACTCCCCTGGCATATGTTGAATAATAAGAATACAGGCATTGAGGTTTTTGGGGAGAGCTGAAAAAATTGCGCAGAGTGCCCGTGGACCACCAGTGGAACTGCAGATGGTAACAATTCTGGTTGTTTTACTCGATGGAATATATGCATGCGGATACAATTCACATTGAGGTGCTAATTGTAATCTCTCACGCTTTATTCCAGATGCAAGAACAATTTTTTCGATCAACTCCTTCTTTATATCCCGTATAGTG
>CBDUQV010000116.1:0-6482 GCA_965369615.1 uncultured bacterium
AACACCACTTCCGTACGGTCCTATTGTTACGCTGTCCGCACTCCCGAGGAGTGGATCAGTATCCCAGTAAATCCGGTACTCAATCTGATCACCTTCATCATCGGTTGAAGCAAAAGAGAGCGTTGGCGTCAGCGTGAAATCACGGGCATAGTCAAACAGATTATATAAGGTTGGAATAGAAGGACAGCCAGTTGCCATATGGACAATACCCTCATAACGGAAATGATTGTACTTGGTCACCGTCACCCACATGGAGTCAACAGGTTCGGAAGGATTGATACTGAGTGTTATCTCTCCGGCGCTGTTCGTGTGACCCCGTACCCACATTACTGTATCGACCGCACACCAGCAGCATACCAGGGCACTGTCAACCGGTGTCGTTCCATCATTCTCTCTCACCGTAACGGTGAAGTTGCTTGCGCCCATGGGAACCGTCGCATCATGGGTGATATCGAATGAATCAGGAACAACACTGAAGAGTGTGATGAAGGCATCGCAATGGAGATGGAAGAGATCATAGGTGATGGCTTTGCTTCCGGGATTGTACGGCCAGCTTGAAGCCTCAAGGTAGTATTTCCCGGAAACGTTTGCGAATCCCGGTCGCAGATTCACGACAAATGTATTTTGCTGACTGGAATACGCATGACCGGGATCAAAGAATGGCCACATGCCGTCATAGTAGCCAAATACGAATGCATCGTTTACGAATGAATAGGATACCTGCGATGCTGCCAGCACTCCAAAAGCACCGTACTGCATCCGGTGAAATGCTTCAGTAAAGACCTCGCTTGAATAGTCAAACCTACCGGTCAAGCAATTGATCGAAAAGACAAAGGTATACAGTGAATTGCTTAAGCCACTCAAACTGGAAATACGATAGAAGGGTTCACCCCATCCGGTTTCACCACCATGGTCTCTATGCTGGACGATGAATGCGCCGTTATTAATATCGGATGTGATACCAGCCTCCGAGCCTGAATCCCACCATGAGGAATTGTTGGGATTGGTCGCAGGGATATAGCCGAGCCCGGATGGACCGAAGTAGTTTACCACCTGGTTTGTATTCGTTGCGGTAGACCAGGCACCACCAACGGTTGGCGTTCCGCTGTAGATATTGTATTGCCGCGTCGGAGATTTACCAAGCTCATTGATAAAGAATCCCCGCACGATCTCCGTGCAGAGCTGGAACCACCGTTCCGTCTGCCAACCGCATGCCATCAGGGGACGGTCGTAGTATCCTGCATCCGTGGGTGGATTCCGCTGCTCATAATCCATGAATTTATAGATCATCTCTTCAAGATGGGTTGCATTCTGCGCCGTCAATCGTGCGAAATTCATTTCCGGTAGACCGTCACCATCTACATCGGCATACGTATTGTCAGTTATATACGTCCCCGAATAGGGATGCGGATAGCTTGGAGAGGTAATGCCGTATGCCTTTCCTGATGACTCATAGTCAGACATAAGGAGTACGGAAATTGGCGCTATGGTCCAGCTATTGTATGCATTGTCTATGAAATTTTCGATCGCTGCTACTGTATTGCTCCCGATCTCCGGATCGGTAATTTTATACACGTCGGTGAGGATGCCCTGCTTTTTTCTCCAGTATTTGACCGTATCCGCCCAGGCAATGAAATCCGGATCATCCGGAACAATGATGATGTACTCACATTCCCCAGCACGCCCTTTTCCACCCCGCATGTGCTCGATCGATTCGATCAACGGCAGGGAATGGTAATTCATAATGTTATTGTAGAGGACGGATTCAAACCACCTGCTCCGAAGCCGGTCTTCCCCAAAGTGTCCGGTGCCGCCAAGAAACTCCAGTTTCACACGCACATCGGTATACACGATGAGTTCCTTTGAAACAGGATTGTACTGAAATGGTGTAATGCCAAGAATAACCACATCAACGCCCCGGATTTTCATCGGATCGGAAATGCGTATGGGTGCTTCGGGATAATATTTATTTGTCTGATAAATCTTTGGATCTTTTTTATACTTGAGCGGCGAGTCATCGACCTCGGCAGGGATATTCGGCGCCGGTGCTACTTCCACATGTTCATAGATCTCTTTGCGACTGGATACAATCTCCAGTTTTACTTTTGCGCCTTGAGGAATGGCAATGTATTTTCCCATTCCCGGCAGATTGGGCGCGCCCTCATCATTGGGGAGCCACACACCACTTATTGAGATCGTTTGCATCTTTTCGCCATCGATCGTCATCTCACCAAAAATAACTCGATGCAAAGAGTACACAACCTCTACCCCTCGTCCTGAGGAGGAGAGAAGCGTGAAACCCTCCTCACCCCAGTTATTATCAAAGGTAACCGTTTTTCCACAGAGGGGAATAGAAAAAATAATCAGTAACAGAACAACGATGCATACTTTGTGTTTCATCAATAACCTCCAAAGGTTAAGGGCAAATATCAAAAAGAGTATGTGCACCTATACTCCTTTTCCCCCCTGAACATACCATCAAATTTAAACTTCGCTTTTTCCCCGAAAATGGTAAATATAAAAAAAGCCGGAGCAGATTTCTGCCCCGGCTTTCTCATATTACTCAAATGCTTTCTTTTTCTTCAGGTCTTTACTCTTGAGAGAACCTTTTTGAAAATTAATGCCCTTCTCCTCCTGAGGAGTGACCCTTTTAATCTTGGATTCTTTTACCTCATTTTCTTTCTTAGTTACAGAATTTACTGTAGTAGCTATTCTGGCAACAGTTTCTTTAGAAGCTATCTTACTCTTCAGGGTTTTCTCAGCATAAACTCGTCTTTCCTCGCAACCTTCTCTTCTTCCAATTGCAATCCAGTTAAAAGATGCAGTACTTTTCCCTGACATCAATTCGTTAACGCTAAAACCATTTTTTGAAACATTTGAAACATAGACACCATTGCATTCCTCTGTTGGAGTTGCAATAACATTTACCGGAATATCTGATGAAATTAGTTCCTTAAAGGTTTCATCGAATGTAACTGACCCTTTGCCATCTCTAAGTTCGCTGGTGCCTGAAATAACAACATTCGCATCTGGAGATAACACAGCAGCGGCAGAAATATCTTTTCCTTTTCCCGATTTTAGGTGGGTCCAGTAACCCCATGCAACAACATTAGCACCTACATATAAACCATTATAGTCCCCATTCCCGATAGGGGTATTGAAAATCCCTACTGAATATTCACCAAGAGCTAAGTTATCGCCTCCAACAGTTTCCGCAGCTCTGGAACCTGTATTACAAATAGCAAGTAGTCCACTTGTGTTAAGAGCACTGCTACCTCCCTGTATACAGGCATATGATGTATTAAAATTATAACCCCAAACACCTACATTATTATCACTGCAGCCGAAAACCCCAGTGCCGTCTGAGCTAAAACCACAAACGCCTGAACCGTTTGCCGTGACAATACCTAAAGGTAGATTGGTGGCATCGCCAATACCTACAAGTCCTCTTCCTGTACCGGCGTCATCTCCCCAACCCATACCTCCGCACCAGAGTCCGTTAGCAGTAAGACCACAATCTTCACCTGTTATAGTATGCCAGCCAGCTCCAGCGCTTACTCCAACCAAAGCATAACTTGGATTTGAATTGGACACAGCAAAAGCACCTACACCATTAGACCCAGAACTTCTGGCATAGATACCCCAGCTATCAGCAGTGTCATCACCACGAGCATATACGCCAATATTAGAGCTTGTAATTGCAGCACCGGCACCTCCTCCTATAGTCCAGGCACCAACACCATTGCCTACTGCAACCAGCCCATGTGAACTGGCTGCCGAACCATGCGCAAAAATACCGACATCATCACTACTGCCAGATACACCAGCACCACCCCAGTAACTTGCTGCCGCCGGAGCATTACCGACTCCAAACACACCATCTCCGCCAATGGCAGCATTGTATCCATACACACCAAATGATACATCTGAATCTGTTGCACCGTAAACACCATGATCGGTTGGGCTGTATCCTCTGACACCTGTTCCATAGGCCATTCTTACGGTGGCAGCAGCCTGGGGATTTCCCACTCCCAGAACACCTATACCTTCACCACCACCCGTATTATCGTGTCCCCATCCCATAATGCCGTATGCCAAGCCCGTGCTGGTAACGCCTGCATCCTCACCCGTTATTCTCCACCATGTTCCCGCATTACCACCAACAAAAGAGCCGCCGAATCCAACATCAGATCCTGCTTCTCCCCAGATACCCTGTCCTGTGCCGGATGCCGCAGAACACCAGCCAAACACACCAAAATCATCGACAACGCTACTAATGCCAATCAAGGAGTAATCTGCACGCCCCGTTCCTGAAATCCAGAAATTAGCAGGCGTTTGCGCTGCCGTATCCTGGTTCCATATGTAAGCAGCAACCCCTCCAGGTGACGCACCCCACTCTACACCACCGAGACCATCAGAAACCAATACATCATTGGCAAGTCCAAAGGATGCGCCATCATTTATACCACCTGCTATGTTCATATTTCCATTAATGTCAAGATCGAACGCAGGCGCAAATACCGTATTGATACCAACATTATAGCCCATCGCAGTCCACATATTTACCCCATCCTCAATCCAACCTCTGGTCCCGTCAAGAAAAACCCGCGGTTCAAGCTCTGGACCAGGATCATCCTGGATAACACCGAGTTTCATTCCGGGATTCTTTCGAAGCAGTGACCTTAATTCAACAATCTCAGCCTCTAACAGTTTTATACGTCCTTCCAGAGAAGCCTTTGGATCCTGTTCCTTCTTTCCCGTAAAACCAGTAAGCAGTAATGCAACCACAAGGATTGCTATGAGTGGCATAAATCCTTTTTTCATCCTTCCCTCCCTGTTTTTTGTTATCTTTGATCTTCCATCTACCATTTTCAATCTCATACCTTCTTATTTAACATAAATCATTTTTTTCGTTAGGTTTTTTGAGCCAATACTCAAACGACAGAAATAAACTCCTGCTCCAACCTCCTTTCCAATATCATTTTTCCCATGCCAGCTTACATGGTAATAACCTGGCTCAAGACGACCTGATAACAATGTCTTTACCACCCTCCCCGTCACATCATATACAACCAAACGCGCCGCATCATCTTTGTTGGCAAGCGGTATCCCGAACTTAACACTTGTCATACGTTCGAACGGATTTGGCACGTTCTGCGCAATATAAAGTCTCCTTGGAATTAAATCTCTTGTTGACAAATCAACAAATAACGGTCCAAAGATTGTTTCCTCACCATACAGATCAAGCTCAATAAGACGATAGAAGTATTTTTCACCCAGCGTAATGCCCTTATCCTTAAACTGGTAGTCTGTCGGTTTCGATGAATGTCCCTGTGCATCCAGGAGCCCTATTGTTTCATACTCTCCATCCATTCCCTTTCGCTGCACAAGCCACTGAAAACTTTCAAACTCGGCTTCGGTCCGCCACTTCAACAACACATATTGCTTTTTTGCAACGGCAGTAAATTCGGTGAGCTCAAAAATTCCTAATGCAGTAGCGCCGATCACCAGATACACATAGCCATCAGTACTATCACGACCCACTATCTGAGTGATGTACTCTCCAACAGGAGCAGTAAAATCCTGAGCTCCGGTGCCCGCAAGTTTCGATCTAATGATTGATTCACTTTCACCGGTTGACGACCAGGCAACCAGATGAATGTATTCACCCACAGTGCTGGTCGTAAAAGCGTTAATATGACCCCCGGGGGATGGCTTGAAGGTTTGGACGCCCATCCCAGCAAGTTTTGTACGGAAGATGTCATTTGATCCTGTTGCTGACCATGCGGTGAGTACTTGCCATTCTCCGCTTGTACTCGCCACAAACGAATCAACGAATTCCCCAACGGGACAGAGGAAGCCATCCACCGATGTGCCAACCCACTTTGAGCGGAAGATTTCATTCTGTCCATACATGAATGTTGCGAGTATAACCAGGAAAAGCGTAAGCATAGTTAAGAACCGCATATTCTTCATTTTTCCTCTCCTTGTGTATTTTTTTGTTTTATCATGCTTTCAACAGTTGCTACCGATATAAGTATTGCAAGAAATGTGCCGCAGAATCTTGAAAATAAGTGTCGATATATTAATAACTTACATACTGCTCTCCTGATTATTTGCGATATCGATATGCAAATATTGCATCAACCTGCAAAACACCTTATTAACTCTATAGAATTCATTTATTTAGAATAAGTGCAATTTTTGCATTATGCTGTGCAGAATTTGCATACTCAACACTAACACCAATTTTATCATAGATAAATGCTGTTCTCATTAACAGCAAAAACCTTTGCCGCAGACTCACCCTGTGTAATACCATTATGTACAGAACATTTTCCTATTACATGGGGTGAACACAGAAATATGGAATTTTTCTTTGAAATTATGTCTGCACAGAGGAAAGATAAACAATCTTTGTTATTTCAGGAGTAGCAGAGCTTGCTCTGCGTATTCCTGCGCGAAACAAGTTTCGCTACTCC
>CBDUQV010000117.1:0-6371 GCA_965369615.1 uncultured bacterium
CCACAACACGGTTGGTACTGGCTTGACACGATCGTAGGGAAAATGCCAATTAGAACACTCGATGAGATGGTTGAGACGGTCAGGAGCGCAAGCAATAGAAGAGTTGCTGTTGCCTGTGGAAATGATCCACATACGATAGAAGCTGCAGAAAGAGCTGTCAAGGAGAATATTGTGGATATTACCATGTTTGGCAATCTGCAGAAAATGAAAAAAATTGCCAGTAAGAAAAATATTGACCTTGGTCTTTTTGATACTATAGATGAGCCCGATGAATGGAAAGCAGGGAAGAAAGCAGTATTGATGGTAAGGGGCAAGAAGGCGGACATTCTCATGAAGGGCTTGATAAACACAGCAATTTACATGAAGTTGATACTTGATAAGGAAGAGGGGTTGCTGGTAAAAGGAAACATTTTGAGCCACATTGCGGTGCTTGAGTCTCCACATTATCCGAAGTTGCTTTTTGCAGCGGATGTTGCTGTTATCCCGTTCCCGAGCCTCTCAGAGAAGATTCAGATACTCAAATATTGTATAGAGATTGCCCATATGTTTGATATTGAAATGCCAAAAGCTGCCATTATTGCAGCGACGGAAAAGGTTTCACCAAAGATGCAGGCAACCGTGGATGCTGCAATCATCACGCAGATGGCTCGAAGAGGTCAAATTAAAGGAGCAGTTATTGATGGTCCTCTTGCACTTGATGTTGCCGTATCAAAAGAGTGTTGTGACATCAAGGGACTTGTGAGTCCCGTATCTGGTGATGCTGACATTCTTATTTTTTCCGCTATTGAAGCAGGAAACTCATTTTACAAGTCGATAACGCAACTGGGAGGAGGAAAACTTGCAGCTCTTGTTACCGGAACCAGTGCGCCCTGCATTCTTACTTCACGGGCTGATTCTGAAGATTCAAAGTTTTTCTCTATTGCGATGGCTGCCAGAACAGTACGGCAGGCACGTTGAGAGTTTCGCAGATATTGAGAATAGATTCCTATCGTGGATAGGAATACAAGAATAGCTCACAAATAAAGAAATAGGCAAGGAGGATGTATGCTTGAGATCAGGGTGCATGGCAGGGGAGGGCAGGGAGCTGTTGTGGCATCGAAGGCACTTGCAGTTGCAGTTCTTAACGAGGGGAAATATGTTCAGTCCTTTCCTGAATTTGGTGTAGAGCGAAGGGGAGCACCAGTTTTTGCCTTTACCCGCATTGATGACAAGGAAATATTTGTCCGCTCGAAGGTCTACAATCCTCATCATGTACTTGTGCTTGATCCGAGTCTGCTGGAAGCGATTGATGTTACGGAGGGTTTGGAAAAAGGAGGATGGATTGTCATCAACACTAAGAAAAATCCAGGTGACTTTCCTCGATTGGTGAAGGATTATAAGGTTGCCACCGTTGATGCGTATACCATCGCCGTTAAGCATAAATTGGGACCAAAGACTGCACCCATTGTGAATACAGCAATCCTTGGTGCTTTTGTCAAAGTTACGAGGGTTGTTAAGCTTGAATCGCTTCTTAAGGCAATAAAGGAGATTGTGCCAATAAAACCTGAAGATAACGCGGGTGCTGCACAGGAAGCACACGATTCAGTGACTACTGAGGAGGGATAAATGGCAAAAGGAAAGATCGTCTATAAACGAGCAAAAGATATTCCTTTAAATGCCATGTCCGTGGATTCAATGATGTTCAACAAAACAGGTGCATGGCGCAATGTGAAACCAATTATTGATTACGATAATTGTATAAACTGTATGATTTGCTGGAAATTCTGTCCGGACATTTGCATCTTTATCGAGGATGAAAAACCGGTCATTGATTATGACTACTGTAAGGGATGTGGAGTTTGTGTCGTTGAATGTCCGAAAAAGTGCATTTCTCTGGTAGAGGAGGGGAGATGAAACAGGTTATTATGGGAAACCATGCCCTTTCCTTTGGGGCAATGTTATCCCGGGTACAGGTCATAGCAGCATACCCCATTACTCCTCAGACTCAGGTAGTGGAGCTTCTCTCAGAGATGTGTGCGGATAAGACGCTTGATGCAGAATTCATTAAAGTAGAATCTGAGCATTCTGCAATGGCAGCGTGTATTGGTGCCTCAGCGGTTGGGGCTCGGACGTTTACCGCAACGAGCGCACAGGGACTTGCGCTCATGCACGAAATGATACACTGGGCAGTGGGTGCTCGCCTGCCAGTTGTATTGGGAAACATAAACCGCGCAATGGGTCCGCCCTGGACCATATGGACTGACCAGAATGACAGTCTCTCTCAAAGGGACACCGGTTGCCTGCAGTTCTATGCGCGGAGCAACCAGGAGATCCTTGATTCGGTTATTCAGGCGTTCAAGGTTTGTGAACAGGTTCTGCTCCCTTGTATGGTTGTTCTCGATGCTTTTGCCTTATCCCACACTTCCGAGGTTGTTGATGTGCCAGATCAGAAGCTGGTTGACAAATACCTTCCCCCGTTTCATCCACGGTACATACTTGACCCGAAAGAGCCGCATACCTTTGGTGGATTGACCGGTCCAGATGGATACTATGAGTTGCGTTACAAAATTGAGGAAGCAATACAGAAGGCAAAGGGTTTAATTAAAGAGACTGGAAAAGAGTTTGGAGAATTGTTTGGCAGGGAGTATGGTATGGTTGAAAAATACAAATTGGATGATGCCGAGACTGTTCTCATTGCTTCTTCGACCATAGCGAGTACAGCGCGGGTTGCGATTGATGAATTGCAGAATGAGGGAAAGAGCGTTGGTTTATTGAGGGTTCGAGTATTCCGTCCATTTCCAGCAGAGGAAATACGGGAGTTGTTGCGGAGCAGGAAGAAAGTGGCAGTTATCGATAGAAATATTTCTTTTGGACATGAGGGAATTTTTGCACAGGAGATTAAATCCTCCCTCTATAATTGCAAAAATAAGCCACCCATCTGGGGATACATAACCGGTATTGGAGGAAGGGATGTGACCGTTGATAATATTAAAGATATTGTCAATGATACGATAAAAAGTGACAAACCTTCCGGGGATATCATATGGAAAGGGGTAAGACTATGAAACTCTCAATACCTGAAGAAGAACTTGTTGGTTCGGGACACCTTGCATGCCAGGGATGTGGAGCTACGCTCTGCATGCGGTATGCATTGAAAGCGCTCGGGCAAAATACAATTCTTGATATTCCTGCCTGCTGCTGGTCTGTCATTGATGGTCCCTTTCCCCACACATCTGTGAAAGTTCCTCTCTTTCATACTGCCTTTGAAACTGCTGCATGTGTTGCATCAGGTATCCGTGCAGGACTTGATGCTCTTGGCAGGGGTGAAACAAATGTGGTTGCATGGGCTGGGGATGGTGGAACATTTGATATTGGTATTCAGGCATTATCCGGTGCTGCAGAAAGGAATGATAATATTATTTACATCTGCTATGACAACGAAGCGTATATGAATACTGGAATTCAGAGAAGTTCAGCAACTCCCTATGGAGCCTGGACAACGACAACACCGGTAAAGCACTTCAAGAAAATGCCGAAGAAGGACCTGGTAAGGATAATGGCTGCACACAGAATACCATACACAGCAACTGCCTCTGTGGGGTATCCCGAAGATTTCATTGCAAAGGTGAGAAAGGCAAAGGAGATTCAGGGAACAACATTTTTGCACATTTTCAGTCCCTGTCCACCAGGATGGAAGTCACAACCCGAAGAAAGCATACAGCTTGCGCGGCTCGCTGTTAATACGTGCTACTTTCCCGTTTATGAGATTGAAAATGGAGAGAAGTATACGGTGAATAAAGTGATAAAAAAGCCTCGTCCGGTAAAGGAGTTTCTTGAGCAACAAGGAAGATTCAGACACCTTACCGAAGAGCAGGTGAACAGGATTCAAAAGAATGTGATCGATTCTTACAATGGACTTCTCAAGAAAGCTGGTTTGGACCTTGAAGTTCATGTTGAGATAAAAAAATAGTTTGTTGCATAAGTACTAAAAGAATTTATAGTCAGCCATTTTTTCTGTCCATATCTGATTCATGTCAGATGGGAAACAAAATTAGGATGTATACGTGAATTTGGAACGATACCTTTCTTCTGTTATCAAGCCTGGTAGATACATAGGTGTTGAATATAATGCAGTCTTGAAAGATTGGAACAGCGTTGATGTTACCGTTGCCCTTTGCTATCCGGATCTGTATGAAATCGGCATGTGCAATTACGGTATCAACATTCTCTATACCATTATTAACAGGAGAGATGATGCGCTCTGCGAAAGAGTGTTTGCCGTCTGGAGAGATTTTGAGAATATTCTAAGGGAGAGACGGATTTCCCTTACTTCTCTGGAAACGCAGACAGAACTTGCCCGATTTGATATTATTGGGTTCAGTCTCGAATATGAGTTAACCTATACAAATATGATTACCATCCTTGACCTTGCAGGCATTCCCCTATATTCTGAATTGAGAGGTGATAAAGATCCGATAATCATTGCCGGAGGGACAGCAATGTATAATCCCGAGCCCGTTGCTCCTTTCCTTGATGCTGTTGTTATCGGTGAAGGGGAAGAGGTGATAGAGGAAATTATCGATGTCTATAAGGAATTAAAAACAAAACGAGCCACTCGTCAGGAGATATTGCAAGCGTTCCATGATATAGCGGGTGTTTATGTACCTTCAATTCATGCAAAAGATGAAATAGTGCAGCGGAGATATGTGAAAGAACTCAAAGAGGCTCTGTATCCTCTCATGCCGATCGTGCCGTACATTTCCATTACACATGACAGGTTAACCGTTGAGATAATGAGAGGATGTACACAAGGATGCCGTTTTTGCCAGGCAGGTTTTGTTTCTCGACCGCTGAGAGAACTTCCCCTTGAGGATATTGTTAGTGTTGCTACAAAGGGAATTCAAAAATCGGGATGGGAGGAGGTTTCACTCCTTTCGCTTTCTATTTCTGAGCATTCAAGAATTCACACAGTGATTAAAGCATTGCAGTCGAAATTGAGAAATACATCAATCTCTCTGCCATCGCTCCGGGGGGATGCAATAACACAGGAATTTGTTGAATCGTTAAGAGCAGTACGGAGATCTTCCCTGACACTTGCACCCGAGGCAGGAACAGAACGGTTGAGGAATTCAATGAATAAGCATATTTCTGATGATGCTATTCTGCAGTCATGCGAGGTCGCTGCCAGGAATGGGTGGAAGAAACTGAAGCTCTATTTTATGGTTGGTTTGCCCACGGAAACATCAATGGATATTGAAGGTATTATTGAACTGGTAAAGCGGATCCGGAGGGTTACCGGGAGAACAGCTTTGAGGATCAGTATATCACCTTTTGTGCCGAAACCTCACACTCCTTTTCAATGGATGGCACAGGATTCAATGCGGCTGCTTGAGGAAAAAGAGCAATATGTACGAAGAGGTTTGGAAAAGTCAGGCATTGAGATAAGCTGGAGGAAACCTGAAGTTTCATTTCTTGAAGCGGTGTTTTCAAGGGGAGACCGTTCCCTTTCGAGGGTTATTGAGACGGCGTGGAATCTGGGTTCACGTTTTGAAGAATGGAGTGAGGAGTTTAATTTCTCACTCTGGCAGAAAGCATTTGATGCAACAGGTTTAGATCCGCAGCAGTTCGCAGAATGCTTAAAAGGGAAAGACCTTCCCTGGGGATTTATCAACACCGGTGTCAAAGATTCATTTCTAAAGCAGGAAGAAAAACGGGCTCTCGAAAGTAAGGGTTCCGCAAACTGCATGCAGTCTGCTTGCAGAGGATGCGGAGTTTGTGGTGAGACAGAAATCAGAAAACATAATGAACGAAGTACTGATAGAAAAGAAAGGGAGCATTCGGTGTATGGTCGAAGAAAAAAGATGCAGGTGCTCTTTTCACCACTTTCGAAGAAGCGTTTACGCGTGAAGTATGAAAAGGCGGGGAGTCTTCGTTTTATATCACATCTTGATACTATCAGATTGGTCATAAGGGCGTTGCGCCGGGCAAATATTGATGTTGCGTATACAAAGGGATACCGGAAACGTCCCCGCATTGCATTTGGTCCTCCACTTCCTTTGGGGATGACGGGAAAACAGGAATGTTTCGATCTTTTTTTTGAACACCCTTTTGCAGGAGATATCAGGTCAATGTTAAATAGCGTTCTCCCAAAAAATTTGCGGATTCTCGATTCACGGCCAATCTTCATAAAGTCACCTTCACTTTCCAGGATAGTGACTCTTTTACAATACCGTGTCGGCCCGGTTACAATTCCGGTGGAGAATATAGCTGCGCTTCTGAGTGAAGAAGAAATTATGGTGAAGCGGAAAAAGGGAGATGGTTACATCGAGTTCAATATGCGACCTTTTGTACACTCGCTGGAGAAAAGTGGAGAATATCTAGACATTTTAATC
>CBDUQV010000118.1:0-6354 GCA_965369615.1 uncultured bacterium
AAAAATCAAGCATGGAATTATTCATACCGATCTTCCGCTTCTCATTGGCTCTGCATTCTTTCTTGCGGTAACGATTATTGACGGCGAGTTTAGCTTATTTGAAGCATTGTTGTGCATTGCAGGTTTTATTGTGTATATCTTTCATGCATTAACGTTTAAGAGAAAACGTGAGGATTCAGCAACCTTGAAAAGAAGCTCAGGAGAACTGCGTGTGAGGATTCATCCAAAGACACTCATCATTCTTGTCACCAGCACCATTTTTATTTATATTGGAGCACGGTATACCATTGAAGCAGTTATTAAATTATCAGCGTTTCTCAAAATAGGAAAAGAAGTCCTTGCGGCGAGTGCAATTGCAATTGGAACGTCTTTGCCTGAGATGACAGTCAGTATTATTGCAGCAAGAAAGGGAAAACCTGAAATTGCGATCGGCAATGTCCTCGGTTCAAATATATTTAATGTTTTTGTGGTGATGGGAATTCCCGCTCTTTTTGGGACCCTGATTATCCCAAACAACATTGTTAGCTTTGGGCTCCCCATACTTCTGGTTGCAACATTTCTTTTCCTGTTTATGACGCAGGACAGAGAAATCAGGAGTAGTGAAGGATGGCTGCTTCTCATTTTCTATGTTTTCTTTATTGGAAAATTGTTTCGGTTATACTAAGAGGATGAATAGTCAGGATTCAGACTAAGGGAATTTATAAACGATTGCATTTATGTTCATGCCTGCGCCTACCGAGGCAAATACAATAAAATCTCCACTTTTTAATTCATGATGCTCGATGTTTCCTTTAAGCACAAGGTCAAGCAATGTGGGCAGTGTTGCTACCGAACTGTTCCCGAGCCAGGATATGCTCATCGGCATAACATACGGAGGTATTTCGTTCTCTCCATATAATTTGAATAGACGTTTTAGTATTGCATCATCCATCTTTGTATTTGCCTGGTGTATAAATACTTTGCTTACATCACCAATGGACAATCCCGCTTTTTCAATGCTCTCCCGGGCAACAATGGGGACTGTTTTTAGAGCATACTCGTACAACTTATGACCATCCATCTTGAGGAACAATTCATTGCCTTCATAGTGAGGGTTGTACGATTTACCCATCCACAGCATATAAGCGTGATTAATCGTATCAGACCTTTCAGCGTGAGATAGTATCCCGACGGGTTCAGGATTTTGTATCGCCTCAATGATGGTCGCTCCTGCTCCATCAGAATATATCATACTGTCCCGGTCATGGGGGTCTGAAATTCTTGAAAGTGTTTCTGTTCCAATTATGAGGGCTCTCTTTGCATCACCTGACTTCAAAAAGTAATCAGCCTGTATCATTCCCTGTAGCCATCCCGGGCAGCCAAAGGGGATATCGTAAGCAATTGTTTTTGGATTTTTTATGCCTAATGAATGTTTTACTCTTGATGCGATGCTTGGCACGAAATCGGATCTCTTGTTGTTTGCTTTCACGTCGCCAAAATTATGAGCAATAATAATATAATCAAGGCTCTCTTTGTCGATCTTTGATGATTTCAGAGCATTCTCTGCAGCAAGAAGGGCAATATCAGAGGTTACAAGATTGTCGGTAACAAATCTCCTTTCTGAAATTCCGGTAATTTTCTCAAACTTTTTAATGATCTCTTCATTGGTCTTGTCGAATTTCTTCCCATCCGGATCATAGAACTCATTGCTGAGAAAATCAGTATTTCTGACAATTTCAGTGGGTATGTAACTTCCGGTGCCAATAATGAGAGAATATTTCATAATTCAATTTTAATCCGTTTTATACTACACGACGCGCCTTCTCTTGTCAAGCGAAATCGGGAATTTTGATACCAGAGCAGGTGTTTGATTACTCAATTTTGGGAATATTGAGGATAACTGCTCTTGAACTACCGTTTTCATTGTGTTTCAAAATGGGGCTCTATCTCCATTATTTTTGAAACTTTTTTCCTGATGGTGCGTAATAATAGTAAACGTATTTTGTGAGTTTGTTCTTGACATTTCATTATTTTGATGTATGTTAGTAAAATATTATGGAATTACAACTTTTACCCGGTAGTAACTTAAATAACGGGAGCTCTTGATGCGTATATTACTCATTTCACCTAAATCACCGGTACCCATTGGAACCAAGAGGGAGAAAGCAATTCAATTTGCCCGATTGAGCCTGGCAACCGTTGCGGCTTTGTTCCCCAAGGATGCGGAAATCAAAATAATAAATGATAGTCTTGATGGAATAGATTTTGATGAAAAGGTTGATATGGTTGGTATTTCAGTAATAACCTCGACTGCCCCCAGAGCATACGAAATTGCAGACAGATTTAGAGAGAGGGGTGTTTCTGTCATTCTTGGAGGTTTTCACACATCGGCGCTTCCGGAAGAGGCGGCTTTGCATGCTGATGCGGTTGTAATCGGTGAAGCAGAAGGTGTTATGCATGATTTGATTGACGATTTCAAGAATGGAAAATTGAAACAATTCTACAGATCGATTGAAAGAGCGGACCTCACGAACCTTCCCTTGCCGAGAAAAGACCTCTTGTTTGGAAATAAATACTACAAAGAATTTGATATGATTCAAACTACAAGAGGATGTCCCTTTAGTTGCGACTTCTGTAGTGTCACAAAATTTTATGGACGGACATACCGTCGGCGTCCAATTAAAGACGTAATTTGGGAGATCAAGCAATCGAGACAACGGACTATACGGTTCTTTGTTGATGATAATATTGCTGGTCACCCAAAATATGCCAAGCAACTCTTTAGAGCTTTAATTCCCTTAAGGATAAAATGGTTTGGACAAGCGTCAATAATTATTGCAAGAGATAAAGAATTGCTCAGGCTTGCTGCGGAGAGTGGTTGTATCTCTCTTTATATTGGTTTCGAATCTTTATCGCCGGATAGTTTAAAAGAGGTTGGAAAAAGAGTGAACTTGCTACAGGATTACAAGATGGGGATCAAAAAAATCCACGATGCCGGAATCGGCATCATTGGAGCATTTATTTTTGGCTTTGATTCTGATGAATTGGGAGTCTTTGAGGAAACAGTTGATTTTATAGATAGGAACCAGATTGAGCTGGCAAGTTTCGCCATTCTGACACCGCTTCCTGGAACGCAATTACATAAGCGAATGGAAGAACAAGGAAGAATAATCGAAGATGATTGGTCAAAATATACCTGTGGAGAAGTTGTGTTTCAGCCAAAGTTACTCACCGTTGATCAGCTTCAAAGTGGTTATTACTGGACACGAAAACAAGTCTCCTCATTCCGGTCAATATTTCAGCGAACGCTTCATCTGAGAAAAACTGCTCTGCTATTCCTTCCCATAAATTTGATAATGAGAAAGGGAGTAAGAGCTCACCTAAGGGACCCGAGTGTTTCTTCGATAGTCACTCGCCGGTACTTCCATGGTTCCAAAGTCACGGACCTGGTTAAGCGACGAATAAGAGAATCACCATAATACTTTACTTCATTATTAAGAGAGAATGGGCTCAGGCAATTTTCAGTTTTCAGCCTGATCCCGTGATTCCTACATAACCTGTTGTTCTCCAAAATTCTAAGTTTTTATAATTTTTGAGAATAAAACTCTTTCCTGAGTATTGAATATAGTTTGAGATCATTATATCTGCTCTTTGCGAGCATTTGCTCTCTCAGCACACCTTCAAATGACATTCCCGATTTTATCATCACTCTTTCCGATGCAATGTTTTCTGTAAAGCACCGCGCTTCAATCCTATTTAATTCCATTTTCTCAAATCCAAATGTTATGATTTCCTTAATTACTTCAGTCATTATTCCCCTATTGCAATACTCTTGTGATAGTGCAAAAGCTATTTCAGCGCGATTCGAGCTTGTGATCCAGCCAAGAAAACCTGCTGTACCGATAAATTTGTTATTTTCCTTGAATATAATTCCCCATTCACTTACTTCAGCGTTTTCATAGCGCTGAAGCATAAGCTTTAGATACCGCAATGAATCGTCAATTGATTTATGGGCTTCCCAGCTAAGATACTTTGGGATTTCTGGATTAGAAGCATATTCAAATAAATTTTGAGCATCATCCGGTAACATTCTTCTTAAGATTAGGCGTTTTGTTTCCAATTTTGGAAGATTGGAATAAATTTCTTTAATATCCATAACTCTCTCTATTTGCTCCATTTGGGATGCTTATATTATGCTCGATTAAGTATTTCATCTTCACCTCACCTTCACCACCTTCGCGACAAACTTACCGTCTGCCTTGAGGAAGTAGATGCCGGGAGGGAGCACCTTTCCAACCTCATCCCTGCCATCCCAGGTTACACCAAGGATAAAGGATGAAGGATAAAGGATAAAGTCCCTTACCTTCCTCCCGGAAACGTTATAGATTTGTATCTCCGGTTCACCGATACTCCCATACTCCGATACGCCACACAATTGTATTTCTATCTCCCTAAAGAATGGATTTGGAATTGCAGTTAATTCCCCTTTCCTATTTCCCCATTCTAAATTGTCTTCCCGCTCAGTTATGCCTGTAATCGGTTCTGTCCGGATAAGCCAAACATCATAGCCGCCGGTACCAAAGGAATAGGTCTTTCCCGCTATGAGGAGACCGTGGTCCGGCATTTCAATTACTGCTGCTGCTCCATCATCGGATGAGCCGCCGTAGGTTTGTGTCCAGTTCGTGTCCCCCTGTTCCGAAAGTCGGAGAAGATACACATCTTCGTTACCCTCACCAAAGGAACGCGTTATGCCGCAAACGATGTAACCACCATTCGCAGCATTCTCGATATCGTAGCCGCAATCATCCTGGAGCCCACCATAGGTAAAAGCCCAGACACTATCCCCCTGATTGCTGATCTTAAGCATGTACACATCGGTTCCACCCGAGCCGAATGATGATGAATAACCGGTGATTATGAATCCACTGTCATTTGCAGGTTTAATTTTCAAGGCGCGGTCATCCGCGCTGCCGCCAAATGTTCTCGTCCAGATGCTGTCACCTGAAGCATCGGTTCTGATTATATACATGTCTCCCATTCCGGAGCCTGATGATTCGGTGAAGCCAACTGCTATAAAGCCGCCATCTGGAGTTTCCAAAACCGAGTAGCCAAAATCCTGTTCGCTTCCGCCAAACGTTTTTGCCCACATTGAATCTCCCTGCGCATTTGCTTTCACCAGATAAAGATCGCTGAGACCATTTCCGGATGATCTGGTTGCCCCCACCATAATGAATCCACCATCCGATGTGGGGTATACACCATAGGCAATATCCCGGGCTGCTCCTCCATAGGTGCGGGTCCAAATCGTATCGCCATTTTCATTGGTAAGAACCAAATAGGCATCACGAAGCCCTGATCCGTATGAGGATGTCCATCCCGCAATGACTAAATCTCCTGTGGGTACTTTTTTGATATCAAATGCCTCTTCATCGTTGGGACCACCAAGCGTTCTCATCCACAGAGTATCCCCGTTCTCATCTACCTTAATAAGGTATAGCTCATAGCCATTCCCAAATGAGTGCGAATAACCAGCTATGACATAGTTCAATGAGTCGACGCTTTCGATCGATCTGCCGAAATCCCAATCGGTGCCACCGTACTTTTTCGTCCACAGCGTATCAGGAGCTTGAGCGAGGAGGGAAGAAAACAAGAGCAAGATTACTCCCGCCTGCAATGCGATCATTCGATTTTTCATTTTACTCCACAGGAGTATAGCGGGAGAGAATATGATTGTCAAGAAATTTGAACGAGAAGCGATAATTGTATATTTGTAGTATATTGATTGTGTATTCGGGGTTCCGCCTACGCCAAGGCTACGGTGGACAAGTATTCATTGTAAGCAAAAGGGCGTTCATCCCGTAAAGGAACTTTGTTCCAACAAGGCAAGATTGAACGCCCTTACAATTACTTAGTTACAAATTACTCAATTACTTTCTTTATCTGTGCCCGGGTGTTTAGATTTCACTTTATCCTTTATCCTTTGGTAGAGGGGAAAGGAGCAGAGGGTATTGGGGGGATATACGTGAAAAAGTCAGTTGAATTGGTGAAAATTAACGGACTGTGATCAATTTCTTCTCATATTTTCACGTAATCGATTAGAAGATCCTTAATTCCCGGATGATCTGGAACCAATAGCGGAATGTGGCAGTCGTGTCCGTTGTGCTCACGACATACACTTTTGCATGGTAATCACCTTGAACCGCAAAAGCATAGTAGTTGCTGTGGATCACGGTTTCGGTATTGTGGTATCCTGAAGCAGGCGCTTCGAAGTAGTCCGCGTCACCTCTATTGAGTATATGGGTTGTCTTATCACCGTTGTAGGGTAGTTCGTCAGCGCTGGTGAAATCAAAAGGCATGGTGATGTTGTTGAGGAAA
>CBDUQV010000119.1:0-6348 GCA_965369615.1 uncultured bacterium
TCTGGCAACAACGAAGCAATCGTAGTCTTTTTTCGCAAAAATATAAAAAACACCTTTTTCTATCTCGATCATTGCCAGTTCAAGTCCACCCATTTCCAACTGGTCAGAAGCCGATTTAACAGCCCGCATCAAGGTATCAAGCAACGGAATTAAATCATCCACTTCGCCAATGAGCTCAGGATTTTTTATGATTATTCCATCGTACAATCGAAAGAAACAGCTTATAACACCTTTAATTTGTAGAATTCCCCCCGTTTTTTCATGAAAAGGTTTGCTGATCTTCTCTAACTGCTCCTCACTTAATTCAAACTTCTTGTCTGAAATCATAGGTTTTGTTGTTTCGACACCACCTATCAAACCTTGTATAATTTCATCATCCTCTGCCGCCATATCCTCAGCATGCTTAAACTCAAAGTCAGTATCTTCTTCCGCCATCCCCTCTCTATGCACTTCAGTAAGCAGCTCCTGTGGTAGCTCATCAACCTTTTTTAATGCTTCAATCACTTTCTCATTATCAAGAACATGCTCTTCTATAGCAGTAATACTACCGTCAATCTCACCCGGGAGTTGCTTTTCAATCTTCTTAACCGCTTCTTTTTCATCCGCGCCTTCAAATTCTTTCTCTTTCTTTTCTTCTTTTTCCAGTTGTTCAACTCTTTTAATGATTTGCTGCAATAGTTCCTTGGCTGATGCATTTGCAGGATTTCTCTGTAGGAGTTCAGTAAGGCGTTTCTGTGCACCCTCCCTATCTCCTTTCTCAACCAGTGCTTTAGCAAGAATGAGATGTGCCTGCTCATTCTCAGGTTCTATCTCCAGCCCTGATTTACACAGGTCAATTGCCTCATCCACCATTCCATTATCCAGATACATAGATGCCAGTGAAATGAAAATTAATGAATTCGGCGCCTTTTCTAACTTATCGTCTTTGTTTTCCATTATTCAATTAATTTAATGATTGTACTGAGAACCATGTCGAGTTTGCCAATACCCTCAACAGATTGCTCACCCGGTTCAAGCATTAGTTTTGTTGTTATCTCTTTTGCTTTCGAGAATTCACCCAGCCGTATGTGCGTGAGCGCAAGATCATACACCGACTTCCTATCATCAGGATACAGTGAAACAATCTTCTTCAACAGGGAACATGAAGCTTCAAATTTGCCGTCCAAAGAGAACTCACTTGCAATATCCAGAAGCATTTGTTTTGGTCCAGCTGGAATTTCCTCCTCTTCTTCATACACTTCTTCAACAGCAGCCAACAAGGCAGCTTTCATCAAACCATAGATATGTTTTTTAGTATCATATTCATTTCCTATAATATCAATAATATCCCCCACGCTGCGGACACCATCAACATAAGAGATAATTTCCCAATCCTCTGTAGTTAAATCAAGACTGTTTGCATCTGATGCTTTCGGTGACAGTATAAGCACGGTGTTTTTTGAAGGAAGATTCTGCTTGATTTTCGCAAGCTCATCTATCCTCCGGGACGCTTCAAGAATAAGGTTATCAACTTTCAATTTGAATTCATCCTTCAAGCCATCCGGTAGTTCCTGATCATGAAATGAAAAACGCCCTTTATCTGCGTCAAGAATAGAGTAAATCATTTCCTTTGCAGCCTTTTTGTCCCTGATAAGATCTCCCTTTCTAAGCGAAATAATTTTCCCAGCTTTGAAGAATATCTGTATTGGTTTCCCATCAATCCTGACATCCAGGGTACCCGTTTTCTGGCTCAGAGAAAGAAGCTGAAAAAGGTCAAAAAGACTGAGTTCCTCTATCGGTCCTTCAAATGGCAAATATAACCCCCTATTTTAGGTTCCTTCCAAGTATTTGAGCCCAGTTCTGCGCTACCCGAATGCTTTTCCTTGCCTCTTCGCCCAGATTACTCCCCGAATCAATCGATACCACCTCTTCCCATCTTCTGATTGCCTCCATTATGTTCCCCGTTTTTGCAGAGAGTGTACCCTTCAAATAGATCGCTTTCAAATTATCGTGCTTTATCTTCAACGATTTTTCAAGAACCTCATTTGCTTTTTCATAATCTCCGCTGTCCATGTATACTTCCGCCAACTCTGCAAAGACCTCTCCATCAAGCGGATCCGCATCAATAGCAGCATTAAATGATGAAAGAGCAAGTTCCGGTTTTGACAATGCCTTGTAACAGAATCCAAGGTAACGGTAAGCAGAAACCTTGCCTTCATCGAATTCAAGAACTGTATTAAACTCATCCAGCGATTCCTCATAAAATCCGCCATTCAACAAAAGCTTACCGAGTGCATAATGAATTTCTATTGAATTTGGGGTAAGCTCTTTTGCATCGTTAAGGTACGATATCGCTTCCTGCATTCTTCCATCGAGTTCACATAATCTGGAAAGATTTGTATAAATCTTCACCTCTTTTATATCCTTCTTGAGGCTTTCCTTAAGTATCATCTCTGCTTCTTTCAAGCGATGTTCCTGAATGTACAGTTCCGCAAGAAACTGCTGCAGTTCGCTATCATCAGGTTTCTTGGCAAGCAATCCTTTGACCAGTTTTTCCGCTTCCCCTGTTCTGGACATTTCACGATAACACTTAGCAATCCCGTACAGCATCTCAATGTTATCTGGCACTACTTTCCTTGCTTTCTCGAAAACAGAAAGTGCTTCCCCCCATAGACCATCATTATAATACAATACACCAAGCAGTTTAAGCCCTTCAAAATCATTCTCGTGAGTGCGAAGATGTTCTTGCAGGTATTCTTTTCCTTCCTTGCGATTTCCCTTATCAATACTCTTTTTCGCCAACTCAAGGAAATTCTTTTTGGTTGCCTTCAAATCAACATCTTCTATATCAAGCTCGAAAATATTATTTAATCCAGTATCCTGCTCCATATCAATAAGGAAAAGACTCTCCTCGGATGAACAAAGCTCCCTGGACAGATCCCGTGCGACCAGAACATCCAGGTTATCTGCATACAGATCCACACCAAGTTTGAAGCGATTACTCGTGTAGTACGGTTCTATCTCAAGAGCCTTTTTCGTCTCTTCAAGGGCTTCATCATACATCCCGAGTTGCGAGAGGGTAAAACTCAAATTGTAATGAGCCTCAGCATAGTTCGGATCAATTTGAATTGCTTTCTTGAAAACCTTTATGGCATCCTCGTATTTCTTCTGACTGATATAAACAATACCAACGTTATTGTATGCTACAGGATAATCTTCTTTAATTGAAAATATTTTGTTGAAAATGCGCATTGCATCTTCATTCCTACCCTCCTGGAAGTAGATCATACCCAGGTTGAGAAAAGCATCCGGATATTTTTCATTAAGTGCAATGGCACTTTTCAGGCTTTCAATTCCTTTCTCCTTTTCTCCGAGATGGAAATAAGCAACAGCAATATTATTATAAGCCATAACGTAATTACCATCAATTTCAATTGCCTTCTTGTAGCAATTAATCGCTTCTTCAAGATTACCCAGCTTATGATAAGCAACGCCAAGATCGTTAAAAGCCTTTGGAGATGTCGAATCGATATTAATTACCCTTTTGTACTCTTTTATTGCTTCTTCATTCACTCCTTTGAGCAGGTGCAGCTCAGCAATTTGCTGGTGTATAATCACCTGATCCTTCTGTATTTCATCTGCTTTCTTGAATTCCTTCAGAGCATCATCAAGAAATCCCTTATTTCTGTATGCCATCCCAAGATTGAAGTGCGTCAGGAAACTATCAGGTTGAATTCCAAGAGATTCACTGAGTTCTTTTCTCGCCCTGATAACATCAACCTTCGCCGGTGGTGCAACACCAAGGTTTGGGTGTGTTCTCGCAAATTTAGGATTCAGCTTAATTGCTTTCTTTGTTTCTTCAACCGCCTGAGCAAACAATCCCTTTTCACCATAAACGAATCCAAGAAGGAAATGCGCTTCAGCAAGGTTGTCATTAAGCTTTATTGCCGTCTTGAATTCAGATACCGATTTGCTCAACAATCCTTTGTTATAGAAAACCTCGCCAAGATTCAAATGAATAAGAGGAGAGGATTTTGAACCTTGAAGTTTTAAGGAAATGTTGAGTTCATCAAGCGCTTCATCGTACAAACCGAGACTCTTAAAAACAATAGCAAGTTGAAAATGTGTGTCCGAGTGATCAGGATCGCTTTCCAGAATCTTCTTAAACTCCGGGATTGAATTGAGAAAATCCCCTGTATTTTTATATGCTACAGCAAGCTTGTATCGAGCCTCCAGATCATCTGGATCCTTCGCAAGAATATTTTTACATTCGGTTACCGTTTCATCGAAGACACCCGTTGTTCTTTGAATGGTTTCGAGATTGTCCTTTGCAAGCACAAACTTGGGGTCAATTTCCAGTGCTTTCTTTAATTCTTCTATTGCCTCCTGGTACAAGCCTTTGTTGTAGTAAACAACGGCAAGGTTATTGTGAGCACCGGCATCTTTTTGATCAATTTTCTTGGCAAAATTGAGTAAGATTTCCTTCTCTCGGTCCGATATATGCCTTGTATCCATCATCTTACAAAAGATTAAATCCTTTCAGTATAATCTCAAGAGAAGCCGTATCAGGCATCAGGAGCAGGTACCCATGAAGTTTGGTTGAATTGCCATCAAAATAGAACAGTGTCTCCACGCAAAAAAGCATATCCTTATCTTTACTGAAATCAAGGTGGGCTGACGAAAGAACTGCAAGCGCATTGTCAATAACGAGAGCGGGAACTGATGGAAGAATGAGGAAACCAAGAAAATTAGCCAGCGCTGTCATATAAGCTCCAATGACAATGTTGGCGATCTCCTTAAAATATGAACGCTCGTATTCATTGAAAATCCCGGGGCTAATTTTTTCGTTTGAAAGCAATGTATCAGTAAGTAAAGAGGTTTCATTCTTGGGGAAAACGAGAAGGACTCTCCCCGTTATATCGCCAAGAAAATTAATGAGAATACCGACAACAATCTCTTCTGCTTCCGGGAATAACGAAGGTAATTGCTCAACCTTGAGAACCTTCACTTCCGGAACACTCACCATAACTTTCTTTTTTGTTAACTGGGAAAGAGCTGTGGCAGCATGACCACTACCGATATTCGAGATTTCCTTAATACTATCCAGCTGTCTTTCATTCAATTGTGTTAAATCCATTTATCCTTCCCCCTTCATTGATCTAAACAATATGTGGCACATCAATAATAAGAGCTGGCTTGCCATCACTCAGTAAGGTAACACCTGCAAACTCTTTAATTTCCGCTTGGGTTCTTGGAAGCATTTTCACAACAATATCAGTATGCTCAAGAAATTCACTCGTTATAAACGCTGCCTTTTTCGATTCTGCCTTAACAATTACAGCAGGATATATCTCACTTCTATTACCATTCTGGATTCCAAAAATCCTATGAAGTTGCTTTACAGGAATAACTTCATCTCTAAGAATAAAAACTTCCTTCGAATGAATAGTCCTTATGAGATTCTTGTTGAGCTCAATAGTCTCCTCAACAAATGTTAAAGGAATGGCAAATGTATCATCCCCGACACCAACAAGAAATGCCTTGATTATTGCCATGGTTAATGGAACTTTCAGTATGAATGTTGTGCCTTTATCTCTTTCTGTTTTGAAATCAAATGTCCCGCCCAGTTTTCTCAGACTCGTTTTCACAACATCCATTCCAACCCCTCTCCCTGAAACCTCGTCAACTGACTCGGAGGTAGAAAAACCACTAACAAAAATAAAATCCAGAATCTCTTTTTCACTCAATGACTTCGCCTTTTCGGGAGCAACGAGTCCTCTTTCAACTGCCCTCATCAATATCTTCTGCGTATCCATCCCTCTTCCATCATCCGAAACCTGAACAAGAACGATCCCCCTCCGTCGTGTTGCTTTTATTATTAACTTGCCTTTCCGCGGCTTGCCAAGTCTTTCTCTCTCTTGCGGATTTTCAATTCCATGGTATATTGAATTCCGTAACAGGTGGAGAAGCGGTTCTGCAAGATTCTCGAGCATTGAGCGATCAAGCTCAATATCCTTGCCCTGTATTTCAAAATCAACCTCTTTTCCCAGTTCTTTTGCTGTATCCCGAATAACTCTTGGAAATCTTTCAAACACTTGCCAAATGGGTACCATGCGAATCTTCACAACTTCATCCTGAAGATCAGACACAATACTTGCAATTCTGTCTGTCTCATTGAGAATACTTTCCTGCTCATTTGCTCTGACAAATCCTTTAAGGCTTTCTTTTGTAATAACAAGTTCGCTTAACAGATTTTGTAAATTATCAAGTTTCTTAATACCGACACGAATATCACTTTTTTTGAGCACCCCAACACTTGCCGTCATCCTCTTCGTTTCATCCATGACATTCACCATCTCCACATCTGAA
>CBDUQV010000120.1:0-6258 GCA_965369615.1 uncultured bacterium
CTTATAAGCGTCAAGAATTGCTTCAGAAAATTCCTCTTCTTTCCCCTCTAGAATCCAGGTATTTCTCTTAATCCTCTTGAGAAGCTCCTCTTTGAGAGTTTTGCTGTCGTTTATTCCAAGGCTTCTTACCTTTTCAAATATCTCTTCGAGCTTATAAATACCCAGTTCTATACCGCCGCTGAGACCTATTATTGTTACCCCTTTCACCGCAGAACTGCAGCATTGCCCTGGTGGTCATATAAAGCGCCTCATCTCACTTACCTCCTCAAGATCGTGGCATATTCTCTTGATGTTTTTTTCTTCATGCAATCAAGATCAAATAGATGCCGCCCAAGATAACAAGACCTCCACATATCTTTTTCAATATTGAAACGCCTTTTGATTTTTCGTTCCAGTTTAGGTAACGTTGTATGATTTCGGTGAAGGTTCCCGCAAATACAATTACTGAGCAATGGCCAATGCCATAGGCTAATAGTATTGCTACACCATAAAACAGTTTCTTTGCCGCAATTTTGAATGTTATCCCAAGCATGGGAGCCATATATGCAAATGTACAGGGTCCCAGAGCAATTCCAAAAATAAGCCCAAGAATAAAGGCAGCTAATAATCCCTTTTTCTTGAATGTGGGTTGGCCGGATTTGCCGAGAAAAGGAAAAGGAATAATTCCCAAAAGATGGAGCCCCACAACAAAGAAAATTATCGCCACAATATAGTTTCCATACGACCCTATATCACCAAGCATGCGACCTAAGAGTCCCGTAACGATACCAATAATTCCAATGGTTATTAAAATGCCAGTTGAAAAAAGCGTCGATAACCAAAATGCTCTTTTTGCTGATACAATTCCTTGCTCACCAATAAAACCAACTATGAGCGGGATGCTTGCAAGATGGCAGGGACTCAAAAGAATACTAAATATGCCCCAAAGAAAGGATGCTCCCAGGGCTATCAAAGGCGCTGACTGCAATCCATTCGACAGAAATTCCAGCAAAGACCGCAGCATTTTAGTTGACTCCTGATTCCATCAGTTTCTTTATGATCTCATTCTTGGAGAGAAAACCTTGATGTCGCCAGTATTCATTGCCATCTTTGTCGAAAAAAATTTGTGTTGGAATCACCATTACCTGATATTTTTTTGCCAAATTCCGATATTCAGAGATCTCTAAAAGGATTATATTTGTTTTACCCCTATACTCATCCTCCAGCTCTTCGAAAATGGGTTTCATCATCTTGCATGGCACACAGGTTCCTGCCCCCATGTCTAAAACCGTTGGTTTCCCACTCTTAAAGGCCACATCAAGGGGATTTTGAGGTTTCAACGCGCGCTGTTCTGCAATCCATTCATCATTCCTGAGGATATCCGCCTCGCTCTTTAATTTTTCAATGTAGCCATTGATGATCTGATCCTGCATCTGTTGCATTAAATGGTCTTTTATGGTGGTTCTTACCTGCTCGAAAGGTGCTCCCTGCATTTCACTAAGATGCTCATTATAGAAGGTCTTCATTTCTTCCTCGGATATGTTCACCACCGAAGAAACATCCACGAGAAGTTTCTCTATCGCTTTGTCCTTCTTCTCTTCGATATCTTCTATATCATCAAGTTCTCTATCAAAGCCTCCTTTTACCGCATCCTGATATAAGAGTTCCCTCGTTATGAGCAGCTCAAGAAACTCCTCTTTGCTATTTTTATGCAATTCCTTTTGTTGGTCTGGCAATGCTTCGTACCTCCCGTTTAGGTAATCCTTTGTAATACTTGAGTTGTTCACAAGAGCAAGTACCTCTGCGCTTAAAACCACATCCTGCGGATTCACATTGTTAGAATCTATTACAGAGGAATTCCGTTCTTCTATCTTCACAATCCTGCCTGCCTGTTCTCGCTTTTTTTTCACAAGTATTAAAAAAATAACAATCAGTATGAGAATACCAATAATTATTAACGTGCTTAAATTTTTCTTCATTGTCTTCTACCGCTTTTTGTTACTGAAAAAAATTCAGAACTCTGATGTTTTTTCATTATTCAACTCCTTTAAGAGTCATTCCACTTCATTTGACCCTTTTGTTGATTCGTTCATTATCCAGTTCTCCTCTTACATAATTAATCAACTCCCAGAGATCTAGACTCGCAAATCCAGGGCATTGCCCTGTGCAGATGCACATTATGAATCTAGGCTTTTGTTCCTGTATCATATTACGCATCTCCTTCATTGTTAACCAAAAGACATTTTTCTGCTTTGCTCACATCTTTCCACGGGCATCTAGTCTTTCTTTCTCAACTCTTTGCTCAGCAACCTTTTGATCTCTTGCTTTGTCAGGATCCTTCCAACAGATTTCACATTTCGATTTATGATAACTGCTGGTGTTGCTGTAACACTATACCCGCGAATCCTGCTTGATTCTCCTACATATTCAAAATCAGCCAGGAGCCCCATTTCCGATAATACAACCATAGTCTCCTGAACCATTTTCTGAAAACCGGAACAACCAGAACCCAGTATTTTTATTTCTAATTGTTCATCCGATTCATCTGAATCTTCTAATGAGCCCGTGAATTTTTTGTACTCCCTTAGAAATTTCTTCAAGTATTCTTCTTCACAGGAGGGTGGTACATAGTTCCTTTCTTTTACCCCTTGTAGCAAGAACGCTGCCTGTTCTTCTTCATTCGAAAAGGTCTTTTCACACGCTTCTTTCAGCAGGGCTTGAAGACCACAAATCCCAATTCTTCCAACTGGCGTATTTAAATATGTAACATCAGGCTTTTTATCTTCCATAACTCAGCCTTTTCGTAAACACCTTTTTCAATAAGCTAAGGATAGCTTTATTTACCCTTAAGAATGTCCTTTATCTCCTCAATAGATAATAACTTCCCTGACGCCTTCACTTCGCCATCGATTACCAATCCAGGTGTCGTCATAATGCCGTAATTCGCAATTTCATTTATGTTGGTAACCTTTTCCACCTGAGCCTCGATGCCAATCTCCTCAATTGCCTTTTCGGCATTTTCCGCAAGCTGCTGGCATTTGGGACATCCTGGCCCCAGAATTTCTATTTTCATGACTCCTCCTTTCAATATTACTGCTTTAATATTCGCCACTCGTATAGCCTTTGTCAAAATAACCATCCATAGAGTATGCCTGAAAAAGTTGCCATAACAACCACCAGTAAGATGTATACTACTGTCTTCTTTGTTCCCATTATGCTGCGAATTACGAGCATATTAGGAAGACTCAGTGCAGGACCTGCAAGTAACAAAGCAAGTGCAGGTCCCTTTCCCATGCCTGCGCCAATTAAACCCTGGAGGATGGGTACTTCAGTAAGCGTGGCGAAATACATTAGAGCTCCGGCAATAGATGCGAAAAAATTGGCCTGCAGACTGTTACCTCCCACAAGCCTTTCGATCCAGACACCTGGAATAAGCGATTCATGCCCAGGTCTACCAAGCAGGAATCCCGCCACAACAACACCTGCAAAAAGCAATGGAAGAATTTGTTTTGCAAATCCCCATGTCGAACCCACCCAGCTCTTTAATTCATCCTTTCGAAACCACCTTACTAGCATAAAAATCAGCATCCCAAACAAGATACCCGAAATAATCCATTTGATTTGGTAAATCATCTGCCATATTCCAATGGACGCATCCTTACCCCAGTTGACAAAAACGAGAATTCCAATCATGACTGCAAAATAAAGTGCATTTTTCCAGAGAGACCTTCCCCCCTTTTCCTCTTCAGGAACAACTAATTGTGCATTTTTATCCCTTTTCTTCTCGTCCTGGTAAAAAATGAAATGCATTGCCAGACCAATGATTACAGAGAAGGCAACCGCTCCCACTACCCTTGCAACACCAAGCTGAAAACCAAGCACCCGAGCGGTAAGAATAATAGCGAGAACATTGATCGCAGGACCTGAATAAAGGAATGCTGTTGCAGGTCCTATTCCTCCGCCTCTTTTGTATATGCTCGCAAAGAGCGGGAGTACCGTACATGAACAAACAGCGAGAATAGTCCCGGAAATCGACGCAATGGAATACGAAAGGATTTTCTTTGCACGGGCACCAAAATATTTTAAAACTGCTCCCTGACTGACGAAATTTGCAATCGCACCCGCTATGAAAAATGCAGGCACAAGGCAGAAAAGAATATGCTCTCTTGAATACTCACGAAGCATCCCCAGTGATTCAATCAAAGCATTCTGGAAATGGAGATTCGAAACAGGTATGAAGTATGCTGCCAGAAATACCGCTACCAGAATGGCCAACTTATAAATCTCTTTCACTGATCACTCCCTCATAGAATTGATTATAATGAATGGTTCATGTTTTACAAATATCCTTTCTGTCAACCTTATCGGCTGCCTTCAAGTCCTTTGCTATCTGTGAATCACTATTAAGCCAGCCTGATAACATCTTGAGAAGTTCCGGCGCATATTTATTGAGCTTCTTCCTTTCCAATTCATAATCTATCCATAAACCATCACGAATATCAAACACAAACCCGGCATTCTTTAGTATTCTAAGGTGGTGGGAAACGCTTGACTGCTTGACTTTGAGAACTGCAGTGAGTTCACAGACACACATTCTTTTTTTCTCAAGGAGCTTGAGTATTCTAATTCTCATTGGTTCAGCCAGGGCTTTGAAAACATTGACTATTTCTCTCATATTGCCTCCTCAAGCATATAGATATATTTATATACGTTAATATAGTTCAGTGCTTTGGATTTGTCAAGAGATTTTTCGAGACTTTCAGTATTTTATGAAAAGATGAATGCTCTTAATGACAATGGTAAAACTGATAAAATCGTCAATATCCGCTAATTCCCATCAATTCCACCGCCTTTTCCACACAAATCCCCGCATTCCCTTCATAGAAAAAGTTGCGAAACTCGTATCGTTGATCCCCGCATACTCCAGATAAACCGCGAATTTACAAGAATTTACACTAATTATTTTTAATTCCTCGTACATTAACCGAAACTGTGATATGATTAAATTGTCTATATATAATAGAACAAGAATAAATAAGAAAATGAGAAATATTCAGAATTCTGAAACACTAAAAGGACTAGTCCTGCTTCTAATAACAATTTTTGTTGCATTCATCAAAACTACACCATGCAAAGCAACGGTTGCAAACTCAATAAACACGAAAGAAGGATCAAAACCTAAACATACTTTTAGCGAACTATCTGTTCTTGCTCCCATAGATGCCAATATCAATCTTTCGCATAAACCTTGCCTGGAAGAGACAGTGACAGCCACAATTACTGTTACTTTTCTTGATGATATTTCCTATATATTTAGAAACAAGGATGAAATGATCAAAAGCAAGACTCATGATAAGTTTGTAAAAATGTGGTCAAAGAATCTTCGGTGGGACAAGAATATACCACGACATATGAAATTGAAACTTAGACCATCAAAGGGTGTTGAAATACTTAATGGAAATAAAGAGATTTATTGGGATATGAAGAAAGGAGAGACAAAATCTTTTGAGATTGATTTGAGATTAAACTCATCTCCTATTGGCCTATCTGGAGTAATAGTTTGGTTTTTTGCTAATGAAAAAAAAGGACCGTATCTTTTTGCCCCAGTCAAGGGTATTGGATTTGTCCTTCTGAACAAGAAAACAGGACGATTGGGTACCCGAAAAGAGTTGGAAGAATTATTAAAGAAATTACCAGAATATGAATATGATATTATCTTAGGAAAGAGAGAAACAGAGTGGAAATTTCGTTCAAAAGAAGAAATACAGATGATTCGAGAAACATTGCCTGATAATGCTCTTAAACCTTATGTTAAAATTCAGAAACAGATTAGAGAGCTTCAAATGCTTGATTCTTCTTTAACTGATTTAGAAATTCTCGAAATGTTACATGATATTACTTACCAAATGGTGGTTCGTTATGGGATACATAAGAAAGAAGAGTCACTTCCTATTTTGCTAAGAGGAAGAATACTAATGAAAGAACAGAATCTCTCCAAATGGCATGCAATTGATGAGATAGTTGAAGAAATGAATCAAAAACGACAAAGAATGAAGCTCATTTGGTCTACGGCTGTATTTTCTTCTCTAATATTATTTCTGATTTTTCTCATTGCACTCGTGAGAATGAAAAAAAGAAAGATCAGTTAGTTCCCGCTAATTCCACAGCCTTTTTCACATAAATCCCCGCATTCCCTTCATAGAAAAAGTTGCGAAACTCGTATCGTCGTCCCCGCATAGCTCCTTGGAACGACGCTAAGAGATTTAAGATGTACGATTT
>CBDUQV010000121.1:0-6253 GCA_965369615.1 uncultured bacterium
ACCAAAAAAGGAAAGAGAATGAAACGCTATTTTATTGTGTTGATTGCCTTACTGGTTGTATTGACCTTAGCTTGTGTTGAGAAACGGGCATCCGTTGAAAAAGAAGAGGTCATAGAAGCTGCGCGTAATTATGAAGCTGTTGAAAAGATGGAAGACCTAAAGCATCTTGTTAATAAGAAGGTGTGTATTACCGGCACAATATCCAATGAACCCTGGCAGCATCTTATGTCACCATCTGATTCCTTTCCCATTTCCACCTACTTCGATGTTGGCGATATGCAAACGGTTATATATTCAGCAGAAATCCTCGCCTGTCCGAACTGCAAATGCAAAATAGAAATCAAAGGAACGGTGATAAAGATTCAGGGTATGGGAAAAGGCTCAAAAGCTGATGAGACATACGTTGAGTATCACATAACTGCCGATTCCTGGTGCTGTCTTGATGAAGATGGGGGGAAGAAATAAATCCGCTATTCTAAATCTATTCCTTTCCACCGTGCATATTTCTTCAGTTCGTGCTCAATGGATGCAAAGATAAAGGCAATGACTGCAGCATCGTCTATGTAACCAATTCCAGGAATAAAATCAAATATCAAATCAAAAGGATTCAAGAAATAGAGAATTGCAAAACCAGCTGCCGCAATGACTTTCCAGGGAAATTGCTTGTATTCTTTGCTCTTGTAGTCCTTGACCATTGACACAAAAATCCTAATGCGTTTCAAAAAGGGAGCAAGCGGACCTCCCTTTTCCGAAAGCCTTTTGGCTTTTCGCTCTGCGTTTTCAGCTTTTTGATACGCTTTTTCGATATCCGTATCGGTTACTTTTCTGATTCCTCTCTCAGTCAGCTTTCTATAGAGAGCAAGGTTGTACCCACAGAATGTACATCGTGTACTGTCTTTTATATCATTTCCACATTCAGGACATTTCATTCATGCTCCACTGTTGGTTTTCAACCGGTTAAATTCTACCACATTGATTTCCGCAAGTCAAAAGAAAATTTTTGTCCTGAAAATCCGCATCAAATCTTTTTCCTTGATTTTCCCTCATACTTTTCTTATACTCATCGCTATGAACGCTGATGATACTATGAAAACCAAGAGCCTTTATTTCTCAGGATATACTTCATTTAATAATGGTGATTTTCAGGGAGCGATTGGTCTTGCAACTCAATGCCTGGAAAAAGCATCAGTGGATTCATACTGGTATGCGGGCGCATTAGGTTTGCGCTGCTGGGCAGCTAATTATCTTGGCGATAATGAAAGTGTTGAACATGATGCGCAGAAACTTCTCAATCTGGATACAGGCTCAGAAAAGCCATGGTTCGATGGTCTCGCATTTCTCAACCTCGGGTTCGTGTATCAGAGAAAGGGAAAGGTCAATGAAGCAAAAGCTTTTTTTTCTGACGCCTCCGACCAATATGCAACATATGAAATTCAAACATCTCAACCCGCAGAATGGAAGATCATCAGCCACTTCTTTGTAGCAATGGCTCAAATGGCTGCGTTTGAAAACGTTGAGATGCTTGAAAAAGTATCAAATGAATTATCCAAGCATCCTGCCAGCAGTGAGGAAATTGTCCGTTTGCGCCAGGCAGTTAATTTATATCTTCGGCGTTTTCACGGAGAAAATGTTTCTCTGGAAGCTGAAAGCGCCGCACACAACGGAGTCAGCAGAGCCTTCCTCTCCCTCATACTGCTTGACACATAAATTTAAGCACAAAAAGCGAATAATTGTACCTTCTTAGAGTGGAATATTTCTTCATGTTCATTGTATATGAGATAGAACAAACTTTGACTTGACTTTCAAAAACCACTCTTGTATAGTTTGATTTAACGATTGATAGAATGCTCAATAAAAACCAAATAGTGAAAAACAAAATGTGCCATCACCATACAAGCATTCATCTTTTTTCCAACGAACGAAACAAAATTTATGTTCTCAACGTTTGCACTACACTTTGTCAATTTCACCATTATTTAATGAGGGAGGAATGATGAGAATGATACGAATGATCTTTTTGTTCACTTTTCCGCTGCTTTTTCTTCAGGTTTTCTCGACAGACTCTTACAGTCAAAAACCAGAGAGAGATGATATGAAAAAAAAGATAAGAAAAGAACCACTCGTTCTTGTAATCAACTATCCATACCAAATCTGGTCAAATGACCCAACGAAAATTCATCTCACCCTTTTTAAACCTGACTTCACACCCGCAAAAGGAGCAAAGATAGCGATTAATGACAAAACGATCGGGAAGGCTGATAAGAACGGTGTCTTCATATTCGATTTTGTCCCGGGCAGCAACCAGAGCCATAAGCTTGTGGCAACATTGAAGGAAGGAAAAAAAACCTATGAAGTCGTCAAGAGCTTCTCGAGTTATGCCCGAACCGTGAGTTTTAAGGCAGATAGAATTTATGTGTATACAGACAGAGGAGTCTACAATCCCGGACAGGATATTCTCATACGCGTTATAGCATGGCAGTTGAAAGGCGAGTACTCTCCTGTTCCCAATGCGAAGGTTCAATTGCTCCTTCAGGATATGAACGGGAAGTGCTATTCGGGAGAATATGTTGAAACAAATGAGTACGGCATTGCTGCATCAAAACTTTTGCTTCCACCAAATATGCCCGAAGGTGATTACGAACTTGTCGTACTCTACGAAAAAGTACGGGAAACCGCTTCAATACGAGTTAAGCGGTTTGTTCCGCCGATCATTAACATAAAACACAATCTCAAACGGTATATCACCGATTCGCAGGACAAACTCGAAGCAAAGGTAGAACTCAGCTATTTCGCGGGTGGAGATATTAAGTCGTCGAAACTTGTTTTTTCCGTGCTCACGCTCAACAATGAAGAAGTTTTCACAAAAACATTTTCGTCTAAAAAACCTGTGTATCTGATTTCTCTCACCAAAAAAGAACTGGATAAAATACGCGTGAAACTAACCCTGGAATTTGGTTTCAAGATCAGGGTTTCCGCAACTGACAGTTACGAGCAAACGGATGAAATTTTTTGGGATGTGACGTACACAGCGCGTCCCTATTCAGCTGTCCTTGAGATAGACAAGGATTCATACCAGGAGGGAGAAGTTGTTCAAATCCTCGCAAAGGTTGTCGATATAGACAAACAACCAGCTGCAAATATTTCCCTCATCCTTGAAGTTCCTGATATTGCATTATCCAAAAAAGTTAAGACCGATGAAAAGGGTGTTGCTGTGCTCGAATTTAAAATGCCGGCGTCAACGGTAACGGTATATGTCAAGAGCCCCATTATGGAACCCTATCTTGCTTCTCGCACAATCCCGTTCCAGGCAAAGAAACCAATGATATCAAAAGCATCGGAACCCCCCAAGGGTGCCGGCACCAAAACAACCATAAAGGTCACGTTCGATAAGGATTATATCCCTGTTGAAAAGGTGGTACATGTCGATATGACCGATGTATCGGGTGCTCTTGTTGTTTCAACAACGATCCCTGTTAAAAGAGAGAAGAAAGGATATATTGCAAAAGGAAAGGTTACCGCACCAACGTGGGGAAGTATGCTTGTAAACCTCTACTGCTGCGCAATTCACAAGGATAACAAGGGCAAAAAGTTTTCAACGGAAAATGTCGGTTTCATTACAGAAGGACAGCACATAACCTTTTATCCTGACATGGAACTCGAGATATCTGTTAAGAACTTCAAACCCACGGTTGCACCGGGTGAAAAGGTCTCGTTTACAGTGAAGGTCAAGGGCGGAAAGGGTGAAAAATGCCTTGGTGTTGCTATCGTTGATGATGCCGTTATATCACTCCTCGACCCGTTCATAAAAGATCCGGTACAACACTTTTATAATCCCCAGGTAAAAGTTATCTCTACGGGAGGCGCAGGTGTCCTGACATGGCCCGTCGTTGACCGGAACTGGGGTTCACCCTGGCGTGATATCGCATACACCAACTGGGGTTGGAAAGCACCCGGCGCATTCATCGGTGGCGCCTATGACAAAGATGAAGCATACGAAGGAAATGGTGGAGTTGCACAGGAGTCAGTTGATGGCGCCTATTATGATGATTTAGAACCAATGAATGGAGAAGAAGATAAGAGCGAAGCCCTGTATGAGAAATCAGCAGGTTTTTCAGCTTCAACCCCTGCACCCGTAACCAAAAAATCAAAGCTTAGTGGTAAACTTGCAAGGGAAAATGGCAAGAACGGAAAAGCGCCAAAGAAGACCATTATTATAAGAACGCATTTCCCGGAGACAGCGCTCTGGGAACCTCTTGCCATAACAAAAAAGGGAGTGGCAAAATTCTCTCTCAAAATACCCGATGCGCTCACCAAGCAAAAACTATCAATTATAGCAACTGACAAGCATGGCTTTATTGGTTTTATCAGAAAGAACATCACGGTAACGCAACCACTGTATGTCAGAGCAGCCTTTCCCGCAACCATGACACTCGGCGATGTAATCATCGTTCAGGCACTCGTTAGGAACCTGTCTAACAAGAAAATCTCATGCATTGCAAAACTTGCATCCGGTGACCTTGAGATTCTCACTAAACCCGCAATAAAACTGCGCATACCAAAACACGATGCCGTAGTGGTTGAGTGGACCATACGGGGAAAATACTGCGGCAAGAATAAATTTGTCGTTTCGTGTGAAACAGCCGATTTTGTAGATTCAGAAATGAAAAGTATCTTTGTGCTTCCCGCCGGTGGACCAAAAAAACAGCTCGTAAAGGGAAGCATCAAAGGAGCAAAAGGTGCAATCTGGAAAGCAACTTTTAAAACCGATCCTGATGCAACCTACCGCGTTGCAAATCTGAATGTATCAATGCCCAATGTTTTTCCGGCATTTCAGGCATGGTGGGCGTTTGACACGCAACCGTGGTATTCACCCTGGGCAACTGCTGCAACCGCCATTATGAATACCGCAATGCTTGATTATGCTCTCAATGCCGGAGGAAATCCCAAGTTCATCGCCGTTCTTAAAGCAGAACTATCGCAGGCTTTAACACAGTTGACATATCAGCAATTCCCGTCAGGAGCATGGGGATGGTATTTCCTCGCTGATGCAACGGCGCCCAATTCAGTCCCAATCGTCGGCGGAGAAAATCTGTACTATACCGTTTACGCCCTGCGCGCCCTTGCTGAAATCCGCAAGGCTGGCATTCCTGTAGATGAAAATGTGATGCTTCGAGCAATTGAGTACATTATGAAAAACAGGAATAAGCAAGGTTTATGGTCATCAAAAGGCGCTTATTTCTGGCAGGTTTTTAATGAGGAAACCGATCGTGCTTTCAGTGCAGAAACATTCGAAGTACTCATGCTCACTTACTCTGTATTACCTGTTGCGAGTAAATACGAAAAGGAATTTACAATTCTTAAGAATAAAATGGTTGCCATTCTAACCTCGCAGTCCCAGGAACCGATGACTATTGCTGCAGCAGTTCAGGGACTTGCGCATTGGGCAGATTACAATAACGATGCCTCTCTGAAAAAACTCATTGAGAAGAGCATTCAACATCTCATTTCACTAAAGCGAAAGGGCTACTGGGAGCCCCACTGGTATCATGCATACGGTGGGATGGTTGAACTCAATGCACGCATTCTTGAACTCCTATCTGCATACGATCAAGCCAAATACGATGCCTATTTGCGTGAAGGAGTGACATGGCTGCTTGCCACAAGGGAAGCATGGGGTACGTGGCACAACGAAATCGGTACAGCAGTTGCAATCAGGGCGCTCCTGAAAACAGGCGCCTTTGCGGATGAGAAACCAAGTATAATTACTATGAGCGTTAATGGAAAGCAGGTTGCAAAGGTAAACGTGGACCCGGAAGATCCTTACTTATCCGCTGCGAAGCTTCGCTATTTCGAAATTACATCCTGGCTTAAACAAGGAGAAAATAGCGTTGAGGTCTCGTATGACGGAAACCTGACAGCATCCGTCATGCTTGAAGTACAGGAATGGGGAGTCACCGCACCGGAAATTGAAGAAGTTGTTAAACTGGTGAGAAAGGTTCAGGAAAAAGCAGAACTCTCCGAACCGGTAACGGTAACCATTACCGTGAGCAGCAAGAAAATGGTGCCTGTTGTAACGATAGAAGACCATATACCATCAAACGCAGAACTTGATATTTCCAGTCTTGACACGCTGAAAAGGGAAAAGAAAATATCAGATTACGCCATCAAGGATGGACAACTGTACATCATCCTTGTTGAATTGAAGGGTACAAAAGTGCTTGAATACAAACTGAAAGCCACTCGCAAAGGAAAT
>CBDUQV010000122.1:0-6238 GCA_965369615.1 uncultured bacterium
ATGGATTTTTTTGATATTCCTGTGGTATTAGAAATAGAAAACAGATGTTTTAAGAATCCATGGTCAGCATTTCTATTTCTGGAACTCCTGAGTAGAGAGGATTGTTACTGTATTGTTATGGCGAACAAGAAAATTAGAGGATATGGTATGTCTTGTCTTGAAGACGATAAAATTCATATACTGAATATTGCTGTAGATAAAGAAAAGAGAAGAAAGGGGATAGGGGAAAGGATTTTGCAGGATATGCTGGAATATGGTACTTCCAACAAAAAGAGGAGTGCGATTCTTGAGGTAAGGAGAAGAAATTGTATAGCTATTTCCTTTTATGAGAAACATCACTTTAAGAAGATCAGTGTTAAGAGGAGATATTACTCTGATGACGATGCAATTATTATGGAGAGGTCAATTGGAAAATAGGGACACATCCCATTTAAATTGCTTAAAAATGCTGAGTAATATCCCCTGCACCCCGAAGGGTGCTGCTGCAAAACGTTTGAAACGATCAAAACGAAAAGATTTAGCCACGTAATTCCTCAAGGATTTTTGTTTTTGATTTGTCTTTTATTTCACTTACTTTCTTAATCACTTGTGCAGGGACACCAGCAACCACAACACCTGATGGGACATTATTTATAACAACCGCACCGGCAGCGACAACACTTTTCTTGCCAATCTTTACGCCTTCAAGGATAACCGCATTTGCACCCACAAGCACACCATCTTCTATCCTAACACCCTTTTTTGAAGGTGGTTCAAGAACTCCTGCTATCACTGAACCCGCACCAATATGGCAGTTCTTTCCTATCAATGCCCGTGCACCGATCACAGCATTCATATCAATCATTGTCCTGTCACCAACTTCAGCCCCAATGTTAATGACAGCACCCATCATAATGACACATCCCTTTCCGATTTTTGCCCCTGTTCTCACCATTGCCCCTGGTTCAATGCGTGCCTTAAATGTGGTCAGGTCTGCGAGAGGAAGTGCTGAATTTCGAGCGTTAATTTCCCAGTGGAAAGAACTCACTTTCTTTTCATTTTTCTTCAACCATTTATCAATTGGTTCAAAATCTCCAATAAGGACCCAGAATCTCCCATTTCCAAAAAACTGAAATTTTGAACCGGAAAAATCCTTCTCTTTCAAATCCCCTCTCAGAAAAAGTTTTGCAGGCGTCGTTTTCTTACTTGTTCCAATGAGACGAGCAATTTGTTTATAATTCAAAATTTCCTCCATATTATAATCTCTTACATTTTTTCAACAACCACGCAGACTACAATAGCAGGTCCTGCATACTGTACAATCCGGGTTTTTGCTTTACAATCCATCGGGCAGCTGAGAGTGCGCCAAGTGCAAAAATCCTTCTTGAATGGGCTCGGTGAGTAATCTCGATAGATTCATTATCGCCATGAAAGAAGATTGTATGTGTTCCTACAACAGTTCCACCACGAAGAGAGTGTATACCGATATCATCGTGCTTTCTTTGTAAATTGCTTCCTTCCCGACCATATATAAACGATGTTTTGCCACTTCTATTTGAAATTATTCCTGCAAGTGTCTTCGCTGTCCCGCTCGGACTATCTTTCTTCATCTTATGATGGGTTTCAACAACTTCAATATCGAACTTTTTATAGAACATATCCGGTAATCCCTCAAGGATGCCAATCAATGTATTTATTCCTACAGACATATTTGAAGCTTTTAGAACAGGGATTTCTCTTGATGCTTTTACGATCGCAGACTCTTCATCTTCTGAAAAACCAGTTGTCCCTGTGACAAATGGTTTCTTATTCTCAACTGAAAATTGAAGGATATCAATCGCACCCTGTGGTGAGGAAAAATCAACGATGACATCAAATGCCTCTGGCAATTTTTCTACATCAATCTCCACTGTTTGTGTCATTTCTCCTTTGTCAATATCAAAACCTGCAACAATGGAAATATCCTCAAACTCTTCTGAAAGTCTAACAATCTCTTTCCCCATCTTCCCTGAGATACCGGAAACAATCACCTTTATCATCGAACCACCTTCCTCCCAATCCGCTTAATCTCCTTCTTTATTGTCTCAAGCGATTTCGCATCAGGTTGAACCAGCGGTAACCTGAAAGGTCCAACCTCAAACCCCATAAGCCAGAGCGCTGTTTTGACTGGAATAGGATTCGTTTCTATAAACAATGCATCTGTCAGGGGCAGAAGTTTGTAATGCAAGTCCATTGCTTTTTTACTGTTTCCATCAAGATAGACATCAACCATCTCTTTTACCAGTTCCGGCACAACATTTGCCGTTACGGAAATCACGCCTCTTCCTCCAATAGACAGCATAGGAACCGTAAGAGCATCTTCACCTGAAAGGATAATGAAATCCTTCTTGGCTTTTTTCTTGATCTCAAAACATTGTCTGAGTGAACCACTTGCTTCCTTTATGCCAACAATATTATTGATAATTGAAAGTTCGGCAACAACTTCAGGTGCAATACTTACGCCAGTCCTCCCTGGAACATTATAGATAATTATCGGAAGATTGACACTATCAGCAACAACCTTAAAGTGATCATACAACCCTTTCTGAGTAGGTTTGTTATAGTAAGGTGTAATAACGAGAGCGGCATCAACACCAATTTCTTCAGCTCCTTTTGTCAATTCGATTGTTTCTTGAGTACAATAGTTACCGGTACCTGCAATTATTGGAATTTCCGACTTCTTCTTCCCATACTTGAATAATTCAAGTTTCTCCTCAAAACTGAGCGTGGGAGATTCACCGGTAGTGCCTGATAACAGTATACCATCCGTTTTGTGTACATTATGATACTCAAACAGCTTTGTCAATGTCTTGAAATTCAAGCCGCCATTCTCAAATGGCGTTACAAGAGCAACAATCGAACCAGTAAACATACATACCTCCCGGAAATTTATATATATATCAAAATTTTGCGTATAGCTTATGGCTATTGGCTTCTTATCTATTTACATTTTTTATTTATCCATAGCGTTGCGAAGTAGCCAATCTCCCTGCATCCTACATTCGTTTCTTGACTCTTTTCTTAAGAGCATGCAAAGCTATTTCCCTGTCCTCCCACGGGACAAAGAGCAGAATTTCTCTCCCGATTGTTATTACTTCCACTATATTCACATTTTCTTTTGCAAGCGGTGTTAGAAGATAATTGATCATTCCAGGAAGGTTGACGGGTGATTCCCTTTTCATAATAAGCAATGCGATGTTCTTTCGTTCAACCACACTCACTTTCTTCAGCAAGGATGTCGTCCAAAGCTTTTTCAACACACTTTTTGAAGTACCATACGGCACATAGAATCCAAGATAATCGATACCGAGAGTCGTGCCAAAAACCCTCGTTTTCTTCAGGATTTTCTGCGTGAGCTCTTCGATAAGCTCTCTGTCACCAGTCAAATCCTCTTTGTAAAATGTAATAAGGCTCAGCTTTTCCTCTAATAGAAAAACCTTCCGTGTTACCTTTCCATCAACCACAGTTCCCTCGTAAGCCACATTTCCAAAAGAGTGGTTGATAATTCTGAGTTTTTGTTGTTTACCTTTAAATGACAGAGCATCAGAATGAATCACCTGCGCACCGAAAGCAGACATTGTGAGAAGTTCATCAGCAGTTATATACCGTATATGTTTTGCACCAGGAACAATTGAAGGGTCGGCAGTAAAAACACCATCCACATCTTTTACCATTACAATCTCTTCCGCTTTGAGGTATTTCCCCATTATAAAGGCAGTTGTGTCACTGCCACCCCTTCCCAACGTACCCCAATCTCCATTTTTCTTCATTGCAATAAATCCGGGAATAACGATGCAATCGATTTTCTTGAAAAATCCACGTATGTGCTTCTTTATATTTTGTTCTGTCTGGCGCCTGTTCAGGCTTCCATTCCCCTTCAGGATAATTGGCCACCTTTTTGAAAATGGCTCTATGAGTAATGATGCAATACTTTCACTCCTGAGAGCAAAATCGAAAACCCTTGCAGAAATAATCTCACCCATTCCAATGACTGTCATTGATTTATCAACTGTCACCATTGGTGAAAATTTCTGAACAAGCGCAAATAGCTCATCAGTGGTTTTCCCCATTGCAGAGACAACACAAACAAGTTTCGTCCCTTGTTTTACTTCAGAAACGCATGCAGAAACCGCATTTCCAATTTTTTCCTTTCCTTCAAGACTCATACCGCCAAATTTGTAAATCTTAATGGTCATCAAAGCCCGTATTCCTTTATTCTTTCGAGAAGAGTTTTGTAGCTCATTTTAAGGAGCTTTGCTGCTTTTGATTTATTTCCACCTGTCTTTATCAATACCGAACTGATGAGTCTTATTTCAGCAATTCTTTTTCCAACAGCCGCTGCTTCCTTCAGTGTCATACTTTCTGTAAGCTCGATCCCATCCTCAACACCTTCCAGTGTCTCTTTAATACCAACATCATCCGGTTTAATCGTAACATCATCAGCTAAAATAACAGCACGCTCAATGATATTTTGTAGTTCCCGAACATTTCCGGGCCAGCGGTAGTTTTGCAATATTTTCCTTGTTTCAGGAGCAAACTTCATCTTTCCTTTTCTCAGCTCCTTTGCATAGGTGCTGATGAAGTACTCTGCAAGAAGTAATATGTCTTCTCTTCGCTTTCTCAGTGGAGGTAGATGAATGGGGAAAATATTCAAACGGTAATACAGGTCATCTCTGAAATTTCCCCGCTCAACCTCTCTGTGAAGCTCCTTATTGGTTGCTGCAATAATCCTCACATCTACGGAATGTTCTTCTTCTCCCCCCAACCTGATAAATGTCTTTTCCTGGAGGAACCGCAGGAATTTTGACTGAAGCGCGTGTGGCATATTGCCGACCTCATCAAGAAACAGGGTACTTTTATCTGCGAGTTCAACCATCCCTATCTTTCGTTTATATGCACCCGTAAACGCACCCTTTTCTGAACCAAAGAGCTCGTTTTCAAACAGCTCCGAAGGTATAGCAGCACAGTTTACTGCAATGAAAGGGTTGTTTTTTCGAAGACTCATATCGTGGAGTGCCTGGGCAAAAAGTTCTTTGCCCGTTCCACTTTCTCCCAAAATGAGCACCGTTGTATCTCTACGAGCTACCTTTTTCGCAAGCATTGCAGCGTCAGCGAGCGCTTTGCTTTTACCAATAATTCTCGAAAAGCCATGCCTTCTGCTTAACTCTTCCCTGAGAATGATATTTTCACGAATAAGCTGCTGCTCCCGGGATGCCCTGTTAACAAGAAGCAGCAATCTATCAGGATCAACTGGTTTTTCTATAAAATCATACACGCCAAGTTTCATTGCTGTTACAGCATTATCAACCGTACCATAAGCGGTAATGATTATAACCGGAACAGTATTGTCTATCTTTTTTATCTCCCTTGCAAGAGCAATGCCATCTTTACCTGGAAGTCTTAGATCCAACAGGACAATATCAATATTTTTTTTGGTGAATATATCCAATCCCTCTTTTCCACTCTCAGTGTCAAAGATATTGTAGTTGTTCTTTTTCAACACCTCTTTTATGTACTGCCGAAAACTCTCTTTATCTTCAACAACAAGTACATTAATCATCTTTTTTTGTGCAGAACTTCAATATCGTTTGAATAATACTGCTCGAGCTCTTCCCCTCTACAAAAGGGATTGTCACTACTTTGCCGCCACTACTCCTGACAATATCTCCACCGACAATTTCTTCTTCATCGTAGTCACTGCCCTTTATTAGAATATCCGGGAGTATTTCCCTGATAAGTTCCTCCGGCGTATCTTCATGGAAAGGAATAACAAAATCAACAAATGAAAAGTGCGATAGTATGAATAACCTATCATCAAGAGTAATGATTGGCCTGTACTTTCCCTTGATCTTTTTTACAGACTCATCACTGTTTACAGCGACAAGCAAAACATCACCGTATGATTTTGCTTTTTTCAAATACTCAACATGCCCCCGATGTATCAGATCAAAACATCCGTTGGTAAAAACAAGGACTTTTCTCTCCCTTTTCAGATCTACCCGTATTGCCATTATCTCCTTTATCCCTATGATTTTATCCATACGTAGGTTACGTTATCACAAAAGAAAATGAGTGTCAAGAGAAAACAGTATTGCGTTAGTAATTATGGGATGTAAGATGCGCGATCTAACGATCTAAGCGAATGAAACGATGCTAATGAAATAGAGCGGTTAATTCTTAAGTACTTTTCGAATAAGGAAAAGGAGAGCCCGGAAATTAA
>CBDUQV010000123.1:0-6197 GCA_965369615.1 uncultured bacterium
TATACTTACCATTGAGAACATCCACCAATTTTGAGGATTGAATGAGATTCAAGGGTGTAAACATGACACTTTCGCCGGCTCCAATGAGTTCCTGAAATCTACGAAGCGGATTTGGATGGTATCCGCCAAGGCTCTCTATTCCATGATAAATGAGTATCCCATCATTCGAGCGACGATAGTGCAAGGGGAATACCCTGAAGAGACTCTTATCTTCTTCAAGAAAGGAAACAATCGCATCTTTTTTATAGTACTGAGCTGCTGGTTTTTCAGCAACAAGGTAGCGTTTTGTCAGAGTCCATTGGTCAATAACGAGCACCAGAAGTAACCCAACAACTACATAGATTGCGCGCAAACGCTTTCTCAAAAAAAGCAGTATTAATATAAAGCCCGCCATAACCACTATTATTGCTTTTCCCAATCCCTTCAAAAAGAATGAGTAATTGCCTGTGAATGCATTTAACTTTGAAGCGTTTTGTGGAATTTGAAGATAGGAGAAATGTGATTTAAGAAAAGAAAGCATCCCTTCCCTGCTTACGGTCGAAATGAAACCAACAACGAGCAAACAACCAAGAAAGCATACCATTGAGATAATTATTTTCCTGGAATTATTTCCCTCAAGAATTCGTTTCAGACCAAATGAAGAAAGAATCGCGGCGGAAAAGGTCAGTAAGAAAAAAATGAGAGACGGCGCACGGAATTTCTTGATTCCTGGAATAATATAATACGCAATTTTGAAAAGTGGAGTATTCTTGCCAAGGGCAAGAATCAATGAAACAATTCCCACAGCTAAAAAGAACTTGACGTTCCTATTCTTAAAACTGAAGAGAAGTCCAATGAATAATAATAGAAGCGTAATAATGCCAAAATATTCTGTATGCAGCTTGAAATAGTTTTCTCCCCAGTAATGCTCAAGTAAGCCTGAGAACTCAGGGACAAAGAGGTCGAGTAGTTCAGCAGTTGGCATCGACCACGATGTTGTATACTCGTAACCCTTTGTTTCTCCACGTGCTCCAAAACTGAGATTCTTATACACAGGGAGGAATGAGATTGAAACAATCATTCCAAGAACGATAAGTCCGAAAATAAAGAAACCAATGATTTTAATTGTATTTCTTGCTCTTATGGGTTTTTGCTGTCCTGTGAGAAGAAAAATGAAGAAGAATAGGGCAAGTCCAGTTGCGTAATAGGTCATCTGGAAATGGCCTGCGAGAAAACTAAGACTGGTAATAGCAGCAAAGAAAACAAAAAAGTAGAACTTTTTTTGTTTTACTCCCTTATGAATAAACAGAAGCATCAAGGGAAGCAAGGCAACAGAAATTGCTCTCCCAAGATGACCGGCATAGGTCGTTGACATGAGAGAACCTGAAAACATATAACAGAAAGCACCAAATATTGCCGGGGAAACCCCCAATTTCAAGCATTTCAGGAAAAGAAAGGTCCCTAAACCAGCAAGAAAAACATAGATGATAAAAAGAAGCAGCCGAACGTTATGAACAGGCAGAAAGTAGTTGAGCAGTGTATGCGGCAAAACAAGCATATCACCGAAAAAAGATGCAACAGTCGGGCAACCGCCAAAAATAAGAGGAAACCACTGAGGAATTTCTTTGTACATCGATACATAATCAGCAGTCTATACCCGTTTTGCATATTCACCAAGCATCCAATCTGAACCACCCATCATCTTTGAACTGGAGAGAAACGGTGCAAAATAAATAATGACCAGAGCAAGCATAACAATACTGGGGAGAAACAACGTGAATCGTTTCATCCTATTGTTCATCTTCAATGTGAAGACATGCTTCTTCTCAATCGATTTTTCTTTCTTTTCTGGTTTATGTTTTTTTTTCTTTCTCTTTTTGCCCAAATTTCCTCCTCACATTTTTGGTGAAAATTATACAAATAATTACATGCAAAGTCAAGAATAATCAGGATCTTTTAATGTAAATTAAAAAATGTCAGTATTTTAGGTTCTCAATCTCATTTTCTTATCATAAGCACAATTGCTCAATATCACAATTTTGGCTTAATACTCTCAATGAAATCTGTTGACAACATTTTTTTCCTGTGATAGGATGCGTGCGTATTACAGACAATGTAAAGAGGAGTCCGTATGATACCAGAATCTATATATCGGGAATTGAGCATTCAAAACGAAAAAAAGATAGTGCTGCTCGTTATGGATGGCATTGGCGATCTTCCCCAAAATGATAAAACCCCCCTGGAGAAAGCCAGAACACCAAATCTTGACCGGTTGGCAAAAAATAGTATCACGGGCTTAACCTATCCTGTCTCAATGGGAATCACTCCTGGAAGTGGTCCTGCGCATGTATCCCTGTTTGGCTATGATCCCATGAAATACAATATTGGTAGAGGCGTACTTGAAGCACTCGGCATTGATTTTGAAATGGGGGAAAAGGATATTGCCGCCCGTGCGAATTTTGCTACTATTAAAGCAGATGGTATTATTTCCGACCGGAGAGCCGGTCGTATTGCAACTGAAAAAAATCAGGAAATCTGTTCATACCTTTCTTCAAAGATAAAACATATCGATGATGTTGAGGTTTTCATACGAAGCGGAAAAGAACACCGATTTGTGGTAGTGTTTCGAGGAAATGCTCTTGATGATTCCGTAACTGATACCGACCCGCAGGAGGTTGGACGTAAGCCGATGGAATGCAAATCAACGGAGAAACAAGGAGAGAAAACTGCGCACATTGTCAATGAATTTGTAAAACGCACAGCTTCCCTCCTGAAAAACTATAAACCCGCCAATTTTCCTTTGCTCAGAGGAATCGCACGGTATCCTCATATTCCATCAATGGAGGATTTGTTCAAGTTATTACCAGCAGCAATAGCACCCTACCCAATGTATAGAGGTCTTGCGCGACTCGTTGGAATGACAATCCTTCCAACAGAGAGCGACGCCTCCTCAGAGATACGCTCATTACAGGAGAACTGGAGCGCATTTGATTTCTTCTACGTACACATAAAAAAAACTGACAGTTACGGAGAGGACGGGGATTTCGAAAAGAAGGTTTCAACGATCGAAGAGATAGATAGTCATATTTCCTCGATAGAAGAACTCAAACCTGATTGCTTTGTTATAGCCGGTGACCATTCAACTCCTTGCATGATGAAGGCACACAGTTGGCACCCGGTCCCATTCCTTCTTTTCTCTCCGTATGTTCGCAAAGACGTTTCACAAGCATTCACGGAATCGGAATGCGCAAAAGGGGTGCTCGGTAATTTTGCAGCTGTTAATGTAATGACTCTGATGCTTGCGCACACACTAAAACTGAACAAGTACGGAGCGTAGGTGAAAGAAGAAAAAAACACGTATGAGATCAAATTACAAATGACAAACAGATTATAAATGACTCAATGACAAATGACCAATGACGATTAACAAAAGAAGGAGGGATAGTGAAGAGGGCATTAATATCCGTTTATGATAAAAGCGGGATTGATGATTTTGCTCAAAAGCTTGTAAGAAATAACTATGAGATCATTTCCTCAGGTGGAACCGCAAAACATCTAATCGAAAACGGAATAAAGGTGACCCAGGTAAGAGAAATAACAGGAACAAAAGAGATGCTTGGTGGGAGGGTAAAGACACTTCATCCTCATATCTTTGGAGGAATCCTGGCACGCGAACAGGATGGAGAGGAACTTACGAAATTAGGTATCGGATTCTTCCATATGGTCGTCTGCAACCTTTACCCTTTCGAAGATGTTGTCAGCAAACAGGATGTTGATTTTGAAAATGCAATCGAGAACATCGATATCGGAGGTGTATCACTTATCAGAGCCGGCGCAAAGAATTTTGAACGAGTTATTGTCATTTCCGATGCAGCCGATTTTGACTGGATTGCGGAAAAAATCAAACATGATGGTGTTACGTTTGAAGAACGATTGTCGCTTGCGAAAAAGGCATTTATGTACACAACACGCTACGATAGCGCAATCGCTAATTTTCTTTCACGCCAAGATGACAGAGAGCAAACATTGCCTTCAACCATCTGCATTCCTATTGCCAAAATTGCAGATCTTCGCTATGGTGAAAATCCTCATCAACGTGGCGCTCTCTATCGTGAACTTGGTCAGGGCACAGCATTACCCTTTGAAAAACACCAGGGTAAGAAACTCTCATTTATTAACATTATAGACATGGAAAGCGCAATCACCATGGCAAACAGTTTCGATGAGGTAACAGCAGCTATCATAAAACACACAAATCCATGCGGTATCGGAATTGGCAAGGATACACTCGAAGCATACCAGAGGGCACTATCAACAGATTCCATGTCAGCTTTTGGGGGTATTATTGGTTTCAATCGAAAGGTAACAGAAAAAACTGCAATTGAAATCATAAAGAGCTTCAAGGAAGTCGTTGTTGCGCCATCGTACGATACATCAGCGCTTGAAATTTTCAAGAAGAAAAAAAACTTAAGAATCGTGCACATTGATAAACAGTCTTATAGAACATTGGACTATCGCGCATTTTTCGGGGGCTGGCTCATACAGGAAACTGATACATATGAAATTAACGAAGATGAATGGGAATTTGTCAGTAACCGAAAACCGGATGAAAGCGAACGCAATGCATTGCGTTTTGCCTGGAAAGTGGTCGGTTTTGTGAAATCAAATGCTATTGTTTTAACAGATAACACAAGAACAATTGGTATTGGTGCAGGACAGATGAGCAGAATTGATGCTGCAGAGCTTGCTGTTAAGAAAGCAAAACAGGCAGGTCTTGATGTCAAAGGGACGTTTCTTGCTTCAGATGCATTCTTTCCATTCCGTGATTCTATAGATTTTGCAGCAAAAGAAGCAATAACAGCAGTTATTGAGCCAGGTGGTTCAAAAAGGGATCGTGAGGTTATCGAAGCAGCGAATGAACATAACATTGTTCTCGTATTCACACACAGAAGGCATTTCAGGCACTGATATTATGGGAAAAATATGGGATGGGCATGGAGGTCTTGTGATAAAAAGGAAAGAAATTGAAGATGTGGAAGAGCACTACCTTGCTTCGTATGCTGCAAAAAGTAAAAACACACGTGGTTTCAGGCACCCTCAGGAGAAACCTGAATACAGGACAGTATACCAAAGGGACCGGGATCGGATTGTTCACTCTGCGGCGTTCAGAAGGCTCGAATACAAAACACAGGTATTTGTAAACCACGAAGGTGATTACTATAGAACCCGGCTAACGCATACAATTGAAGTTGTTCAGATAGCAAGGTCTATTGCAAGACCATTAAGGTTGAATGAAGACCTTACAGAGTCAATTTCTCTCTCTCACGATATCGGGCACACACCATTTGGTCATTCAGGAGAAGAAATTCTTCATGAATTGATGAAGGATTTTGGGGGATTTGAACACAATGTTCAGGGTTTACATGTTGTTGATGAATTGGAAAAAAGGTACTCTCGCTTTAACGGATTAAATCTTTCTTTTGAAACAAGAGAAGGTATCATCAAACATAAATCTGAATATGATCTGCCATTTAAAAAGCACACCGATGAATTCCCGTCCAATGAATCCCCAACACTTGAGACACAGATTGTCAGTATTGCGGATGAAATTGCATATAACAGTCACGATCTCGATGATGGGCTCAAATCAGGCATCCTAACACTCGATCAATTAAACAGAGTACCCATGTGGAAAAATATCTACGATAATTTCACAAAAAACCTGAATACTAAAAATAAAGAGATTGTAAAGAAAAAAACCATACGATACCTCATTGGCATCCAGATCACAGACGTTATTGAGCACAGTGCAAAAATTATTGACAAAAACAACTTCTCCTCTTTAGAAAATATAAGAAAAAACTCTCCAATCATTTCATTCAGCAAGGATATGACGGAAAAAAATCGAGTTTTAAAAGACTTTTTATACAAGGAACTGTACAGAAACTACAGAGTTGTTAAAATGGCTGATAAAGCAAAAAGATTCATTAAAGACCTTTTTGAAGTCTACGTTAATAATCCAGCACAACTGCAGCCTGATTTCTATAAGAGAATAGAAAAAGATGGAAAGGAAAGAGTCATCTGTGATTATATTGCAGGTATGACTGACAGATATGCACAGGATGAATATAACCGACTCTTTGAGCCATATTCAAAAATGTAGAGGGAGTAGCGAAACTTGTTTCGCGCAAAGGAAACGCAGAGCAAGCCCTGCTACT
>CBDUQV010000124.1:0-6169 GCA_965369615.1 uncultured bacterium
GAACAAGGAAACTGGCTGATTGATTGAATTATCTTGACATTGCGAAAAATTTCGCTATACTTAAACAGATGAATAATTGAAATTAAATACGAAAGCAAAAGATAGGGGAGGAAATGTATGAAATGTTCCAACTGTGGCGAAGAAATGGCACATTATACCATAGTCAGCAAGAATGCAAGTATATCATACGATGTTTGCAAAACATGCGGGAGCCTTTGGCTTGATGGTGGAGAACTCGATACAATGGCTTATCAAATAGATGGCAGCATAGAGTATTCTTCAAAAACACAAGCAGAGGTTGCCGGCACTGAAAAGATGAAGTGTCCGCGATGTGAAGAGAGCGAACTGGAAAAGGTGTTCTTTCTCGGATGCAGCGATATTCTCCTGGATCGATGCGCTCAATGCGGGGGTTTCTGGCTTGATAGCGGAGAGCTCGATTTGATCAACAAGGAATTGCAGGAAATCCTGCCGATAAAAGGAAAGGGATTCTCCGAGTTTTTGAACAATATCCACATCCCCGACTGGCGCAACTTCTGATTACTTTCACCAAGCAGCTTCACGCAGCAGGCCTTTAGCAAACTATTTTTTCTTTATCGTTTGCTTAATTGTTTCCAATATTTCCTTTGCCTCGCTTATTTTGACTTTATGACCGATCTTCTGAGCTTCAGAAAAGGCTTTGTCTGCGTATTTCTTTCCCAACAACAGGAGCGCCCTTCTCTTTTCTTCCCGATATTTCAGATAATGTGCGGTGGCTAATTTTGTATAAGAACTTGGCAAATATGCTCCAAGGTCAAGTTCAATCTTTATCTTTAAAGAATCCTTTAGAATCTTTATTGCCTTGTCATATTTTTTTTGAACAATATAAACCTCGCCAAGGTTTGTTTGACACATCGACACCATATCCCTGGCGCCTGTCTTCTCACAGATAATAATCGTCTCTTTCCATGAAGAAATGGCTTTGTTAAATTTCCTTCTTCCGCAGTAAACGGATCCGTAATTTAAGTATACAGAAGCAATCCCCGCAAGATCACCAATCTTCCTTCTAATCCTTAGCGATCTCCCGTAACTCTTTTCTGCTTTTTCATATAATTTCAATTCGGAATAAACAAGTCCAAGATTGTTCAAACAAACAGATTCACCGTAAAGAAAGCTAAACTTTTTAAAAACACGGAGTGCTTTGTGTAAATACTTCAGGGCTTCATCATACTTTCCCATGATCCAATACGTATGACCAATAGTATTCACCGAATTAGCAATTGGAATTTCATCTCCGACTTCCTTTTTCAATTGTAAAGCATTATTATGGCATTTCAATGCCTCCCCATATCGTCCCTGTATACGATGAACACATCCAATAGTTTCCCAGCTCAGAGCAAGGTTTTTCCAATCTTTTTGGTTTTCAAAGATAGCTACTGCATGCTTCAAATGCTCCAATGACCGTTTATAAGATGTCATTAAATAAAACACTCTGCCAAGACGGCTGTAGGCAATCCCCTCATGGGTACTCTCAGAAAAACCTCTCGCCAACTGTAGCATTATTGTAAAGGTCTTTTCAGCTTCCTTAAATCTTCCTAAAAAAAGGAGAATGTTTCCCTTTTTGATATGAATATCCATTACAATGGACGGCAGTTTCTTTATATCAGAAAAGCTTTTCTTCTTGTTCATTTTTTCTTTTGCACAAAGGTTACGGTTTTACATATCATCAGATCAGCACAGTGTCAATAAAAATCCTGTTGACAATGACAAATCATTTGCTATAATGAGAAAAGTTTTACAGGAGGATGTATATTAAAAAGGAGAATAAAGGAGTAATATGAAGCGAATAGAAACGCGCATAGATGTCAAGGGCAAGCAATTTCAGGAGAGAAGGAAATACAACCTGAAACTGCTCGATGAGTTTAGGAAACGATATGAAGAAATACGTGTGGGGGGATCGGAACGGGCGCGAAAAAAACATCTCGAGAGAGGGAAAATCCTCGTTCGGAATAGGATCGAGCTCCTCCTTGATAAAAATACCCCTTTTCTTGAATTAAGTTCACTTGCGGCAATCGATATGTACGATAATCAAGCTCCTTCTGCCGGTGTCATTACCGGGATTGGAAGGGTAAGTGGACATGAGGTGATGATCGTTGCCAATGACGCAACCGTGAAAGGGGGAACCTATTTTCCGGTAACTATAAAGAAACACATACGTGCACAGGAAATTGCCATTAAAAATCACCTTCCCTGTATTTATCTTGTTGATTCAGGGGGGATTTTCCTCCCTTATCAATCAGAGACATTTCCTGACAGGGACCATTTCGGAAGAATATTTTACAATCAAGCGCGCATGTCTGCAATGGATATACTCCAGATCGCAGTTGTAATGGGTTCCAGTACTGCTGGCGGAGCTTACGTTCCCGCAATGAGTGACGAAGCGATAATCGTCAAAGAGCAGGGAACGATCTTCATTGGAGGTCCTCCTCTTGTTAAAGCAGCAACAGGAGAAGAGGTTAGTGCCGAGGACCTCGGGGGTGCCGATGTTCATTCGCGAATTTCCGGTGTCACCGATTATTATGCACTGAATGATAAGCATGCTCTTAAACTTGTGCGTGATGTCGTTGCCAATATTCCCAGAATTAAAAAGTATCCTCTCGACAGGATAGAACCTGAAGTACCGTACTACGATCCCGAAGAAATATATGGAATTATTCCAAAAGATTTTAAAAAGCAATTTGATATCAGAGAAATTATTGCACGAATTGTTGATGGGAGCAGATTTCACGAATTCAAGGAATTGTACGGTCAAACACTTGTTTGTGGATACGCACGGCTCTTTGGATATCTTGTTGGTATTGTTGCAAATAATGGTGTTCTCTTCAGCGAATCATCACTGAAGGGCGCTCATTTTGTATCACTCTGTTCGTTGCGAAAAATACCCCTGTTATTCCTGCAGAACATAACGGGGTTTATCGTTGGAAAGCAGTACGAGCATAAAGGAATTGCAAAAGACGGGGCGAAGATGGTACACGCAGTGGCAAATGCGGATGTTCCCAAACTCACGGTCATTGTTGGCGGCTCATATGGCGCTGGCAACTATGCAATGTGTGGAAGAGGTTACTCCCCCCGATTTTTGTGGATGTGGCCCAGTTCCAAAATCTGCGTTATGGGAGGAGAACAGGCTGCAGATGTTCTTGCTACGGTCAAGGTGCGTCAGCTTGAAAAGCAGGGCAAGAAACTATCAAAAAAGGAAATAGATGCCATTAAAGAACCGATCCTGAAACGATATGAAGAGGAATCAAATGCATACTACTCAACGGCTCGGATATGGGACGATGGGATCATTGACCAGCTCGATACTCGAAAAGTGTTAGGACTGTGCCTTGAAGCAAGCCTCAATGTCCCCATCCCAGAACATCGATTTGGCATATTCAGGATGTAGTTGATAAGAAGGCGAAATAAATTGTTTGATTGGTTTAATTCGTTTTATTGGTTTAATTGGTTAAATGAGTTGGAAGACAACGAACTAAACGATATTATAATAATAGACAGCAAGGAGTAAAAATGTACGAAACAATTACATTTGAAGTCAAAGACAGGATTGCCACCATTATTTTAAATAGACCAAAAGTGCGAAATGCATTTAACTGGACAATGATAGAAGAACTTTTTCAAGCCTTTGAAAAAATAAAATCTGATTCCGATATACGAATTGCAGTTCTCACCGGTGAAGGAACCTGCTTCTGCGCAGGTGCTGACCTTAATTGGATGAAGGATGTAATGAAACGAAGTTACGAAGAGAATTACCAGGAATCCTTGAAACTCGCGGAATTGTTTTATCTTCTCTATACCCTTCCAAAACCGCTTATCGGCATGATAAATGGTCCTGCAATTGGCGGGGGAACAGGATTTGTCTCCGTTTGTGATATAGCAATTGCATCCGAGAATGCTCGATTCAGCTTCAGTGAAGTGAGAATTGGTCTTGTGCCTTCCGATATCTCACCATTTATGATACGGAAATGCGGTGGTGAGGGACGCATTCGTGAATACTTTCTTACGGGAAGAAGATTGACTGCGGAAGATGCATTGAACATCGGTCTTGTGAACAAAGTTGTTCCTGAAAAACAACTCGTCACAGCAGTTCAGGAGATTGCCAATGAGTTATTGCAGGGAAGCCCAAATGCGCTCCGCGTTTGCAAGGAACTGCTTGAGAAAGTGCCCCTTCTGCCATTTGATAAGGTAGGAGAATACACTGCGGACACACTTGCACACCTCAGAAAGAGCGAAGAAGCCCAGGAAGGAATGAATGCTTTCCTTGAAAAGAGAAAACCAAAATGGCAAACAAAGAATTAATGGACACATTCGCCACTCTTTTGAAAAATGAACCAAAGGAATTGACGAATCCCTTAATAAGGAAATCCCTTAGATGATACAGAAGATTCTGATTGCTAATCGGGGTGAGATTGCATTGCGCATAATTCGTGCATGTAAAGAAATGGGAATTAAATCGGTGGCTGTTTATTCAGATGTTGACAGGGACGCGCTTCACACAAGAAGCGCAGACGAAGCATATTACATAGGTGAGTCAGATTCCCGGAAGAGTTATCTGAATATGGATAAGCTGATTTCTGTCACAAAACAATCGTGCTGTGAAGCAATACATCCCGGTTACGGCTTCCTTGCAGAAAACCATCTCTTTGCAAACAAGATACAATCAGCGGGATTGATTTTTATTGGACCAGATGCAAAGGCATTGAAACTTGTTGCAGATAAAATTGCAGCAAGGAATACGGTACGCGATACCGGATCTCCCATTATTCCCGGTATGATGGGAAAAGCAGAGCAAAAGAATGAGTTCAATCGCGAAGCAGAAAAAATTGGTTTTCCCGTTATCGTAAAAGCATCCATGGGTGGTGGTGGAAAAGGAATGAGAATAGTCTGGAATGCAGAAGAACTTACTCAGGCAATTGAATTGGGAAGCAGAGAGGCACTCTCGGCATTCGGTGATGATACCGTGTACATTGAGAAGTACATTGAGGAACCCCGTCACATAGAATTCCAGGTCCTTGCCGATAATTACGGCAATGTCATCCATCTCTTTGAGAGGGAGTGCTCAATTCAGCGAAGATACCAGAAAATAATTGAAGAATCACCATCCTGCGCTCTGAATGATGCGCTCAGAAAAAGAATGGGAGAAACAGCAATAAAAATCATCAAAGCTTGCAACTACAATAATGCTGGAACAGTTGAATTTCTCTTTGATAAGAACAAGAATTTTTATTTTCTCGAGGTGAATGCGCGCATACAGGTTGAACATCCGGTAACTGAGCTCATTACGAATACTGACCTTATCAAAGAACAGATAAAAATTGCCTCGGGGAATAAACTCTCATACACACAGGATGATATTCAACAAAATGGTCATGCGATCGAAGCACGTATCTATGCCGAAGATCCGAATAACAATTTCATTCCTTCTCCGGGCAAAATTCTGCACCTCATTGAACCATCTGGTCCCGGGATCAGGCTCGACAGCGGGATATATGAAGGCTATGAAAGACCCGTATTTTATGATCCGCTCATTTCCAAACTCATTGTCTGGGGAGAAACACGAGATATCGCCATGAGCAGAATGAATCGCGCACTTAATGAATACAGGATTATTGGCGTTAAAACCATCTTAAAATTGCTCACGCATATCATAAAGGATGAACGATTTATCAAGGGAACGATGAATACGCACTTTCTGGACAATTTTGAAATTGATGAAAGCAATGAAAACCTTGAAAAGATTGCTGCAATTGCTGCAATCTGCGAGAATCTCGTATCGAAGGAAAAGCATACCCCTCAGGAACCATCAAGGAAAACAAATCTCTGGAAAATTATTGGAAGAGAAAGCGCATTAGGATGAAAAAAAAGCTGTATATTAACAATGAATTTTTCGAGGTAGACGTAAACGATGGAAAGAACGGAATTGAAGTAAAGATTAATAACAAGACATTTGCGATAGAACTGTCACCGAAAACCCATAACGGATTCCGCTCGGTCTTGATCAATGAAGAATCATTTGAAGTTCACTGTGAAGAGGAGGATGAATCGCATTACCTGCTCAGTATTGGTCACAACTCCTACACTATCAACTTTGGCAGTGCACCCGGTGCAGATGGTGAAGAAGCAATTTCGGTCATCC
>CBDUQV010000125.1:0-6167 GCA_965369615.1 uncultured bacterium
TACTTTGGACTGGGTGATTTCATTTTTTTTTTAATTTTATGTAGGTCTGCTATTTTTAATTTTGGGTGTTGCGGCTGTTAACACAACGCGACTGGGTGTTGAAGTCGCCAAGATTGCAAAAGCAATAAAAGCGCAGCTTCCAACACACGTGAAGGAAGGAGTGATTCTGAGTCTCTACTATAACAAGTTTGAACTCCTCATAGGGTTCTACAGTGACTTTATTGTATCCTCTCTCTGCGAACGCAATGTTAATATGGGAGTTCTCAAGATTAGGATAAAGAGTGTGATTCCTCAATTGCAGTCCGCTCTCTAAAAAGGAGACTATGTGCCGCTCGGGGAAAGAATAATTCTCTCGGAAAAGATATCCAATCAACTGGACATATACCTAAAAGATTTTGTTGATTTGTCGTTCACAAAAGCTGCTTTCCTGATAACAAAAGGAGGGCAATTACTGAATCAATGTGGTATTTCACCGAAAAGCGGGAAGCTCTTTTCACTGGTATCATTAATATCAGGAATTTTTAGTTCTACTCAAGATCTTTCAATGATTGTAGGGGAAAAGAATTTCAAAAACTTTTTTCAGCAAGGAAAACGCTATTCCGTTTATTATTCCTTACTCATGGATCCTTTTGTATTTGTGACAATTTTTAATGAAGATGCATTGTTGGGAGACATTCAGCTGAGGGTAGAGGAACTTGAAAAGAAAATAAAGAGATTGCTTATCCAGACCATTCAGGAAGGAAGAACAGCTTCCTTTTTTAGTTTTTCTTCCCGTACACCTGAAGAGGCGTTTAGTGATCTGTTCGATTTCAATGTTTAATCCTCCGTTTTTCATTTTCCCCCTGTAATCCACCATTGTTTTGTAGTAAAGCGAACCATGAAACAGTTACGAAGGTTTGATCCGAAATATATCACCTGGATTTCAATTATTCTGGCGGTGCTTATGATAACGTCTTCGTTGCTCATCATTAAGCGAATTGAGTCAAGCATGCTTCAGATACTTGCGAAGCAGGGATTTGCGCTTCTGGAAAGCCTCATTATAAGTAGTGAGAACAGCATCAAGGCAACCGAGGTAACAGAGCAGATTCTCGAAGACAGATTGCTCAGTAATGCAAAGGCAATAGACCAGATGGAGGACTTGAGTCGTGAAAAATTACTGAGAATTGCAAAAGAAATTGACTTGAAGAGAATCGATATTTTCGACAGTCAGGGCAGGGTTTTATTCACCAGTTCTCTCTACCGGTCTGGAGACGTTGCTCTGCCTTCTGCACTGCAGTTTATTATTTCCAGGAGAAGCACAATAATGAGTTTTAAAACTGAAGATGGTGATTTTGCAGTTGCAATTAGAAGACTATCTTCTGGAGACATAATCGTTTGCTATGCTGATGCTGAGTACTTGCAGAACTTGAAACAGTCGTTGGGAATCGGACGTCTGATTCAAAAGGTAAGCATGGAATCAGGTATTGAATACGTACTTCTTCAGGATGAAGAGGGTATAATATTTGCCACGAAGAATATTGAAAAGATGAAAAAAATCTCGAATGATGACTTTCTCAAAGATGCACTTCTTTCAAATAAGAAAGCAAGCAGGGAATTCGATTTTGAAGGAAGAAAGATACTGGAAGTGGTGAAACCATTTTTTATTGATAATACTCCGTATGGCATTTTCCGGCTTGGACTTTCACTTGAGGATTATAATGCTGTTTTGCAGGATACAAAAAAGCAAATTATAATCCTCACCCTTTTTCTGATCCTGATTGGATTTGTGATTATGGGTTTTATTGTTACCGGGCAGAACTACAGGCTTCTCAATGAATCATTTCGACAGATGGAAACCTTCAGCAAAAAGGTGATGGATGGAATAAACAGTGGAATCATTTCCATTGACAGGGATTTTATTATTTCTTATGCTAACAAGGCAATGTCGCGCATATTTCCCTTTACAGATGAAGATATGATTGGAAAGCGGTACGATCTTTTATTCATTTCCGATGAGCTTTTCATTAAGAAGAGCCTTTCATTAGAGAGGAACATTGATGAAGTGGAAACGGAGTATACATTACCTTCTGGAAAGAAACTATTCCTTGGCATTACCACATCGCTCCTGTGTGACGAGCAGAAAAGGATTACAGGTGCAACTGCTCTTGTGAGGGATTTGACGTTTATACGAAAGCTTAAAAGGGATGTTCAGGAAAAAGAACGCTTAGAGACAATTAGTGATCTAGCATCAGGTGTTGCACATGAAATCAGAAATCCGCTGAATGCGTTACGGCTTTCCATACAGAAACTAAAAAGGGATGAAAATACACAAACGCAGAAGTTGTTGAAGATTATTGGAGAGGAAATTGGGCGCATCGAGAAGACCGTGGAAGATTTTTTAAGTTTCACAAAACCATTTACTCTGCAACATAGTACTATTAAATTAAACCATATTCTCGGTGAGATTGTGTCCCTTATGGAAGAAAAAGCGCTGAGAAAGGGAATTGTGATAAAGAAAGAATTTGATGTATTACCTGCAATGAGTGGTGATGAAATCGCGATACGAAGGGTTTTTATGAATATTATCCGAAACAGTGTCGATGCAATTAAAGATGGGGGAGAGATTGTTGTTAGGACACTTTCGATCGATGATTCGGTAGGCGTGGACATTAGTGATACTGGGGGTGGCATTTCTGAACAAGATCTAAAAAGAATTTTTAATCCTTACTTTTCAAGAAAGAGGGGTGGCACAGGACTCGGCATGAGTATTGCCAGACGGATAATTGAGGGTCATAGAGGTACAATAAACATTACGAGTGAGGTTAACAGGGGAACATGCGTTTCCATTACCTTACCGGTGCAGGAGCAATACGACAAATGATAAAGATTCTCATTGTTGACGATGAACAGCATCAGAGGGAATTACTTGCATCAGCTCTTAAAGAAACCTATGAAACCGCTACAGCTTCTTCGGGAAATGAAGCATATGAGATGGTGAAATCGGACCGGAGCATTGGTATCATTATTTCCGATTTCAGGATGGAAGGGATGGATGGGATTGAACTCATGGAAAAGGTCAAAAAAATTGACCCCGCGATAATCTATATACTCATTACTGCGTATGCTTCTGTCTCATCTGCTGTAAGAGCGCTTAAACGGGGAGCGTACGATTACATTACAAAGCCTATTGTTATTGAGAAACTCATAGCAATTCTGCAACGGGCAATTGAGAATCGTTTCCTTGTTACAGAGAATCGCGAACTTAAGGAAAAGCTCAAGTCGCATTACTCATTTGAGAAAATTATTACGGAGAGTCCCAAAATGAGGGAGTTGCTGAGCGTAGTATCACGTGTTGCCAAATCCAGTTCTACAGTTCTCATAACGGGTGAGAGTGGAACGGGCAAGGAACTCATTGCTCATGCCCTGCATAATGCAAGTGATAGAAATGATAAGCCTTTTATAGCTATTAACTGCTCCGCAATACCGGAGAGTCTTATTGAATCGGAGCTGTTTGGTTATGAGAAGGGTGCATTCACCGGAGCAGTGAAAGCAAAGAAGGGAAAACTGACCATTGCAAACGGTGGAACTGTTTTTTTCGATGAGATAGGAGATATTCCCTTTTGTGTTCAGGTGAAATTGCTCCGCTTTCTTCAATTTGGCGAAATCATGCCTCTTGGGAAAGAAACATCATTCACCATAAATGTGAGAATTATCTGTGCAACCAATCAGGACCTCAGCAAGAAGATTGAGGATGGTACTTTTCGTGAAGATCTGTTCTACCGGTTGAATGTTGTTGGAATTCACATTCCTCCCTTGCGTGAACGGAGGGAGGATATTAAGGTACTGACAGATCACTTTATTGAGAAATATTCGAAAATCAGTGGGAAAGCAATTGATGGTATTTCAAATGAAGCAATGAGATATCTCACCGAATACAAATGGTCAGGAAACGTGAGGGAGCTTGAAAGTGTTGTTGAAAGAGCAATTGTTATATCACGTGATACTCTTATTGATGTTGATGATCTACCTGTTGCGATAAAAGGAGTAGAAGAGAAAAATGATGATCTTTCTTTGAAATCAATTGAGAAACGTCATATTGAGATGATTTTTTCCTTACAGGGGGGGAATATAACAAAGGCTGCAAAAATGCTTGGAATACACCGGAATACGCTCATGGTTAAGCTCAAGGAATACGACATAAAACACCCGTAATGGACATGTATTTATGAGTATAATAAAAAAGCATACAAAGCCACCGTACATCGTGGATCATACTGCTCTTAAACAGTTTGATGAGCGTAAGAACATCTGGGGACGTTTATCACTCGACAGGGATGCCTCCTTTTATAAACGCAGCATGTACGATAGAGCTGATGAAGTATTAGCCAGGAATTATCATGGATATTCCCGCATTGAGTATGCGCGTATGCTGGCATCGTGGACAGTGTATGATTACTTCCGCGGTGCATTCAGTTGGGAAAAATTAACCGATGCAAATTCGGTCATGGCAAAACCGGAATTTGGGCAATTCAGTGTGGAGAACCGTACAATGATGAGTGCAGAGGTAAAAAATACAGCACTGGCTTTTGGCGCAAGTCTTGTCGGGATTTGCCATCGCGATAACCGGTGGATATATTCTCACAATCTGTACGGAAATATAATTACCATTCCTGATGAATTTGAATATGTAATTGTTATGGCAATAGCAATGAACCCGGAAGATATTCTTGCTTCTCCAGCATTTGTTTCTTGTACAGCAACGGGTATTGGTTATTCAATGATGGCGTTTTGCATTGCATGCCTGTCTGAATTCATAAGATACCTTGGATACAAGGCAATTCCAATGGGTAACGATACCGCTCTGAGTATTCCTCTTGCTGTCGATGCGGGTCTTGGTGAACTGGGGAGAAATGGTCTATTGATCACACCAGCATACGGTCCCTGCATTCGACTCTGCAAAATTTTCACCACGTTGCCTCTGGAGATTGATAAACCGATTACCTTTGGGGTTTTGGAATTTTGCCGAGGTTGTTTTCGGTGCGCGGAAGCTTGTAAACCTCAAGCAATACAAAAGGACACGGAGCCATCCTTCAAAATTGTGAGTCCTTCAAATAATCAAGGTATTTGCCGTTGGGCAGTCAATCATGATCTGTGCTATTCGTTTTGGATAGATAATGGATGTGATTGCTCAAATTGTATTGCAGTTTGCCCCTTTTTTCAGAGCAAACAGAGTCCACACCAGTAGCGTTTCTCAGGGAGAATGAATCAATCGTGCTTGCGCATTGCGTCGCTGGGAGGGGGTTTCATTTTATTGATTTGAAAATTTTTCTTACCTGTTCGAGATCTTTTTGAGTATCGACGCTAATCGCCGGGTATTTCGTTTTGACAACCCTTATCTTGAATTCGTTTTCAAGAATTCTTAACTGTTCCAACTTTTCGATATCTTCAAGCCGGGATTTTTTTAAATTTATGTACTTGAAGAGAAATTTCTTTCGGAACGCATAGACACCCATGTGGATGAGAAAGGTATGAGGGATTTTATCCCGTGCAAATGGAATTGGTGCGCGTGAGAAGTAAAGAGCATTATCATCACCGTCGATTACAATTTTTACTGTGTCAGTATTGTGGATTGATTGGTCATCGAATGAAACGATACTTGAAAGAGTGGCAATATTAAGTGTGCGGTTCTGCTCCATTGTTGAACACAGTTTGTTAATTGCTCTGAAAGAAATAAGTGGTTCGTCTGCCTGAATGTTGATAACAAGATCGCAGCTAAATTGTCTTGCAACTTCAGCGACTCTTTCCGTACCTGTTTTATGTTTTCTGGATGTCATTACAACGGGTGCACCAAAACGTTCTGCTTCTTCCTTTACCCGTTTGTTGTCTGTAGCAATTACCAGCATGGAAAGTTTTTTCGCCTTATTGCTCCGTTCGTATACCCATTGAAGCATTGTCTTACCACAGATGTCCACAAGGACTTTTCCAGGAAAACGTTTTGAATCAAATCTCGCTGGGATTACTCCAAGAATTTTGATTACAAATCACTCCTTTTTATTTAGAAAAGCAGATATTATGCTTGAGGATCTTCTTGCTCCTGCTCCTCTTCTTGTTCCTGCTCCTGCTCCTTTTCCTGCTCCTGCTCCTTTTCTTTCTCCTGCTCCTTTTCTTGCTCCTGCTCCTTTTCTTTC
>CBDUQV010000126.1:0-6110 GCA_965369615.1 uncultured bacterium
TCGTACATCCCATAATTGCTCTCTCGCCGTTTGCAGTCAACCAATAAAACTAATCCAACCAATTAAACCAATACAACAGAAGTGTTTCTCTCCGATGTTATCTCCTCCCTGCAATCGCCACAGCTTTCTTCTGTAAAATTCTTTTATTACTTGCTTTGTCAACCGCCTCAAGGAAAATGATATACAAACCAATTGGCATCATTTTTCCATCACTGTCTCTTCCATCCCATAGTAGGTGACCGCTTTTGCCTGAATCTTCCTGCTGTAAAAAACAGCGTTTCCTGACTCCCGTTCTTGTATAAAGAAACAGATTGATCCTGGCTTCATAAAAGGGAAGCTCGTATGCAATGAGTGTTCTCTCTTCGAATCCGTCACCATTTGGTGAAAATGGATTTGGACTCACGGTAAGGATAGTTCTCTCCTCAGACGAAGCTGTATATATGCTGTTCTTTGCGCCAGGTGTCCCGCCACGATAATCACAGGAAGATCCCCAATTCCAGGTCTGCTCGCTTGCTACAGCAGGATTTATTCTTTCCAGTGAAACCCCGGGTTCACTTTGCATGGAATACACAACCTCATCAAAACAAAAGAGCATCTTATTATTCAGGGCAATGGAATCTCCGCTGTTTGCCAATTGTACCCATTTGTCCGGTTCCATAAGCTCGGAGGGGATATTACCCCATACTGTGTGAAATAAGGACTTATCTTCAGCAATAACAAGATATTCCTCGCTCTCGATCACCATATGCGACGATGTCAGTGTTACTTCATCACTCCCCACTCTCAATGTCCATCCACTTATATCAATGGGAAATGGGGAGCGATTATACAATTCTATCCATTCTCCGCCTTTTTCAGGATGAAACATAATCTCATTGATCACAATCTCGCCAACAGGATTTCCCACCGCAAGCATTCTGAAGACTCCTGCTTTCTCGTCATCAGCAAATTTTGCGCTCATCCGTTTATTTCCTTCAGAATCTGGTTGCCATTCTATTGCAATATCGAGTGAACAACCAAACGGCGGAATCGGGTCCGGGCTGTAACTTTGAGCAATCCGCTCTTCACCCTGACACATCGAATCCCAATTACAATCACAGAAGAAATCAACTGTTACACCATTCACCGTGTCTTGCGTCAAATTCTGAACTAGTACGCGTACCGTTACTGTTTCGCCTAACTGTATCCTTCCGGGTTCAACAGTAAACCCGGTTGCGGGAATGATTAAATTGTCCAGAGAATGATAACTATTTGCTCCACCCGGCGTTGATCCGCTCGTATCTATGGAAGCAGTCCAGGATTGCTCATGATCGGGCACGTATGGAGAAATCCTTTCAGCGGATATTCCATCACCGGGATCGCACGGAATCGAATCAGTTTGATTGGATGGTGTACCATACGACGAAATTGTATCCTCAAGAGCATCAATAAGAACCACGGGATCTCTGGTGGAAAGACCATCTCCAATCGTGGTATTTCCTATTGTTACTATTAAAGTTGCTTGAGGAAAATCGTACGGCTGCAAATAATTCCCATCACCGCTATCGGTATATTCAGGGTCGAGAATAACCGCAAAACTCTTGGGAGGAAGCATGGTTGTTCCAAAGATCACATCAGGATCAATAAGGAGAGTGTCTGTCCACGCTTTGATTTCATCAACAGCATCAAGGTCACTAATGCTGAAGAGAGAGAGATCTATGCTATCATCCGATGCATTATACAATTCTATAAACTCGTTCCTGTCTCCAGGACTTCCGATACCCGAATCGCTTCCCTTCACATTACTCATAACCTCATTAATAACAATCTCCCCCGAATTCAACGGTACTCCAATAACCATAATCAAGAAGAATAAACATACGCTCATTGATTTTTCCCCTATCATTTTCGCGATTAACAGAGTATTTGTCTTAGTTTCGCCTAACGCATTGTAATCGCAAGATTCAGCCTGCGCGTTGGAGTAGTAGAACAATGTATCCGCTTAAGTTGTGGCGTAGGCGAGTCAATGAAGCAATAACTCAATAACACAATAACTTAATAGCTAACTTTCAACTTTATCCTTTAACTTTCATCCTCTATCCACAAAAAACTTCGTGCTTTAGCAATTTTTTACTTGACATTCTTGAATTTTTATGATACGTTACTGCAATGAAAGAAAAAGAAATACTCTTGCAATTCAAGGACATTGCAGAAAGATTGTCCTGCAGGGTAATCTTTGACCGCTTCGATGGAAAGGGTGGGCATTGTATTGCAAAAGAAAAAGAATATATCATCATAAACAAACTGCTACCTTTCGCAGATCAAGTTGAAGTTTTCGGTAATGCGCTCAAACGCCTTCCAGTCGAAGAAATCTATATTCTGCCCCGTCTTAGAAAATACATCGAAACAAATTAACTCTCCAGTCACAAAAAAAACTCCTATAAATTAATGCTGTCGCTGTACATTAACGTCTTCTTCTGTAATAAACACTTCACAACATTTATTCAATCAACAAATAACCATTAATAACAACAAAACTTCCCTCTACTTCTTTCTCCATACTGCCAACTATATACTTCTCCCATTCTCCGATACCCTCATACACCCATACTCCGATACACTATCATCCCCCACTCTCCAACTCTCTTATGTCCGTCTTGGTTTATGTATCGCCTTCTTGTTTGCATCGTGAAATGCTTCCATAACAATCTCACTCAGCGTGGGATGTGGGTGAATAACCTTCTCAACATCTTCTATATGTAATCCTAACTCGCACGCCATGGCGATTTCGCTGATCATGGTATCAGCGTGAGCGCCGACGATTTCACCTCCCAGGATCTTACCTTTTTCATCAGTTATTACTCGTGCATATCCTTCCTTCTCTCCAATGGTATGGGCACGCGCATTTCCAATGTATTGGTACTCACCTATCCGTATGTTCAAATCCTTCTCTTGTGCCATTTTTTCGGTCACACCCACAATTGCTGCTGGTGGAGAAGAAAAAATGCAGTTCGGCACAGCATGATATTTCATTTGCGTTTCTATCCCGGAAATATTCTGCGCAACAACGATCCCCTCGCTCGACGCCTTATGGGCAAGGAGCATTCCACCAACAACATCACCAATTGCATAAAGACCGTCAATATTCGTCTTCATCATTTCATCTGTTTTAATAAAACCATTTGTCTCTTCAATACCAATTTTTTCAATATTAATCCCCTCGATTAATGCACTTCTTCCGACGGCTACAAGCATTCTATCAAATTCCCCTTCCTCACCATTTGAAAATTTGATAAAAAGGGAGGTCTCCTTTCTGTTAATCTTCTCAACAGTCGTTGCAGTCAGGATTTGCACGCCTTTCTTCTGCAGTTGTGATTTGATATATCTTGATAACTTCTCCGCACATAATGTCGGGAGAATAGAATCGAACATTTCCACGATGGTAACCTTCGATCCGAGGAGATTAAAGAGCGTAGCCATTTCAATTCCAACAACACCTGCGCCGACAACGAGGAAATTCTGTGGGATCTTATCGATATCCAATGCATCCCTGCTCGTTAGAATAAGTTTCCCATCGGGCTCAATCCCTTTTATAATTCTTGGTTTAGATCCGGTTGCAATAACAATATTTTTTGCTGTAATGAATTCGCTGTCGAACTTTATTTTGCCGGGTGATACAAGTTCTCCTCTTCCCCGCTTGACGTCAATTTCATAGGCTTTCAGAAGGTACTCAACTCCCTTTACGGTTCGAGAGACGATAGCATTCTTTCTCTGCATCATCTTTTCCAGGGAAAATGAGATCTCTCCGGAAATCTCAACACCAAAATCAGAAGCCTTTTTTGTATGAGCAAACACTTCAGCAGAAGCAATAAGTGCCTTCGTTGGAATGCACCCAATGTTCAGGCAGGTCCCTCCAACCCATTCTTTCTCAATGAGACAGACCTTCTTCTTCAATTGAGCTGCTCGGATTGCTGCAACGTATCCACCGGGTCCAGCGCCAATGATAATAATATCGTAATTGATCATACTGTTATTTTCTTAAAACCGCGCAAACTATACGTTCAATAATTGCAAAAGTCAAGCAAAAAACAAACCCAAAGCCCGCTTTGGGTTTTGTAAATTAACACTCCGTTGTAAACCAATGCTTTCGCTGTAAACTAATGCCTTTGGCTGTAAACTAACGCCTTCGGCTGTAATCCACAAACTAATTGTTTTTCTTTGGATCGTAGAGGTGCTTTCAAATAGTCCAGCGAAGCGTTTGTTTCACAGGGGCTCTTCCGCAGAAGTCCTTTGATGTCATTGCAAGTAATTTGCTTTTTTCTTCCGAAGCAATCTCGTCTTGCACTTTTTCCTTGTCACTTGTTACTTGCTACTTGTCGCTTGCTTTAACCTACATCCTACATCGTACATCTTACATCCCATAATTACCAACCTGCTCATGCTCCGTTTCGCCGATTCTCCGATACACCGTTACTCCGATACGCTCATTTTTTCTTCCCCGACAATAGGTACTCATTTATGAAAGTGTCTAAGTTCCCGTCCATCACCGCCTGAATATTTCCTGTTTCAACATTGGTTCTGTGGTCTTTAACCATATTGTACGGATGAAAAACATACGACCGTATTTGATTCCCCCAGGCAATCCCGGTCTTCTGCGATTCAATCTTATCCTTCTTCTTGTCTTTTATCTCCTTGTAGTATTGATACAGTTTCGAACGAAGTATTGTCATTGCATTCTTTCTGTTCTGGAATTGGGAACGCTCACTCTGGGAACTGGCAACGATTTTCGTTGGCAGGTGTGTAAGCCTGACAGCAGTGCTTAACTTATTTACATTCTGTCCACCCGGACCCGATGCTCTAAACATATCCATCTTAAGGTCCTTCTCCTTGATTTCTACTTCTATGGTATCATCGACAAGCGGATAGACAAACACCGCTGCAAACGATGTATGCCGCTTATGGTTAGCATCAAACGGAGAAAGCCTTACAAGACGGTGAACACCCTTTTCTGCCTTCAGGTAACCATATGCGTATTCACCATGGACTTCAATGGTTGCATCCTTAATTCCTGCTTCTTCATTTGCCTGGAGGTCAATTATTTTGTAAGAGAATTTTTTGCTTTCGATCCACCGCTTATACATCCTGAAAAGCATTGATGCCCAGTCACAGGACTCCGTTCCACCCGCACCCGGATGTATCGTGAGAATGGCATCTCCCTTATCTTCAGGGTCACCAAGAAAGACCTGAAGCTCGAGCGCTTTTAATTCAGTTTCAAGAGCACCAAGCTCCTCGAGGATTTCCCCTTCCTCACCTTCTTCGGCTATATCTGACAGGTCTTTAAGATCTTGTAACTCATTATGGAAATCATCCCATTGTTTTACCAGATGCTGTTCATCACTGAGTCGTTTTGTAAGAGCCTGCGCTTCTTGCTGATTATCCCAAATACCGGGTCTTGAAGCCTCTTTTGATAACTTTTCGATCTTTTTTCTTCTCTCATCGATGTCAAAGATAACCTCTCAGCTTCTCAATCTTCTTTCCCAGCACCGCTATCTTGTCGCTTATTTCTCTATTCATCGCAAACACCTGCCTTGGACCGCCCGAAGGGCTTATCCCGTTCTACGTTTACCGAAGAACCAATCCCCGTTGCGAAGCAACCTTTACCGTTCCGTAGGAACATTTCTTTAATTTCTTTATTCATCGCAAACACCTGCCTTTGTTATTAACCTCGTTACTATCGTTTAGATTGTTTTGTCCGTTTATGCCGCTTGCCCCGTTAGAGGTAGGGTGCGATTTCTAATTGCACCCACAAGCTCTAATGGGGTTATTCATTGTTTCTCCTGCCCCACTTGCCCCGTTAGAGGTAGGAATCGCCTTGACGTTTCCGTTTGCCCCGTCTGTCACGCAGGATGTATTTGCTTCCGTTGTGATTATACGGGGTAAGCTCTAATGGGGTTACTATATGCCGCACGTTTTCGCTCCACGAAAACGTGCCGGAGAAGGGAATCGAACCCCCACAGGAATAAATCCCAACGGATTTTGAGTCCGTCGCGTCTACCTGGTCCGCCACTCCGGCGTTTGTTATTGTGGGTAGTATATATAGATTTTACTTCAATTGCAAGCGAAATTTTCCG
>CBDUQV010000127.1:0-5998 GCA_965369615.1 uncultured bacterium
GGAGTGAGTGATTGCAGGTCATCTCCGTGAAGAGTGTGACGAATACAATATAAGGCTTATGACTGACATAAAACACAGCATTAGACTTTCAAAAATCGCTTCTATAGCCATTACTCATCCTTTCGGTGAGATCCCTATCAGGAATTTTGTTACCGATACTCTGGCAGTCGGACCCGTGGTTATTGAGCATGAGGATAACCTTCGTATTACGACTGTCAGCGGAAATATTGAAGGACGTGATGTAGGAAGCGTTGCCAAAGATGTCCAGAAAGTTCTTAGAGAAACTGAAATACCCGCTGAGTTTTCTCTTGAATTGAGTGGTGGTTTTGAAGAAATGCAGCAATCATTTGGTGACCTGCGTTTTATTATAATACTTGCATTCATGTTGGTCTATATGATCATGGTCGGTCAGTTTGAATCATTCAAAGAACCGTTTATCATTATATTTACCGTCCCCCTTGCATTGATTGGAGTGCTGTGGATGCTTTTCCTCACCGGCACAACAATCAATATGCAGAGTCTTATTGGGATCCTGCTGCTTGGTGGTATTGTGGTAAATAATGCAATTGTGTACGTGGATTATACGAATCGGCTGCGGAGAAAGTATGCTATGCATCTTGAGGATGCGGTTATAGAAGCAGGACGGGTGAGGTTGCGACCGATATTGATGACTGCATTAACCACGAGTTTCGGGCTCATCCCGATGGCTCTTGGTCTTGGATCAGGTAATGAAATGCGTGCACCGATGGCTCGAGCAGTTATTGGAGGGCTTATAGCTGCCACATTTCTCACACTCGTTTTTATCCCGGCACTCTACACCATCATTGAACAGAGGGCTGAGAGGCGCAAACGCGCTGAGAAATGATACCTGTTTGATAAAGAGGATTAATTGCATACGTGTATAATGGTAAGCAAAGCATCGAAAGATAACCGATATATCGTCGGATGGGTAAAGACACCTGCAGGAAAGATACCCAAAGTATCGACTCAACTCACAAAGACAGACAGGTGGGGTGGGGCAAAGGCGCGATGGACCATTAACCGAATGAACTATACAGTTAAGCCGGGACTGTATGGTGTGGGCAATCCTGACGGAGCCTCGGTGGCATTCGTTTCGGCAAACTATAAACTCAGTTTTGATACGCTCAGGAGCGAGTTGAAGGGACTTAATGCATGGATCCTTGTTCTAAATACGAAAGGCATCAACGTATGGTGTGCGGCAGGAAAGGGGACATTTGGGACCGATGAGATGGTTTGTCAAATCAGGCAAACAAGGCTTCCCCAAATCCTCAAGCATCGAAAACTTATTGTTCCGCAACTTGGTGCCCCTGGTATTGCATCCCATCTGGTAACAAAACAGACAGGATTTTTGGTCGTTTACGGTCCAGTTCGTGCTGCGGATATAAAGATTTTTCTTAAAAGGGAAATGAAAGCATTGAAAACCATGAGGAAAGTTCGATTTTCATTATATAATCGATTGGTGCTGGTTCCTGCTGAAGTTGTCAATGGATGCAAGTATCTGGTCATTGTCGTTGCTTTTTTCTTCCTCCTCTCAGGTTTGTACAGATTCGGGTATTCTGGTGACCTGCTGCTCCGCAGCGGTTTAGCTGCAATGATCAATGTGGTGCTTGCATACCTTGCCGGGACTGTACTTGGTCCGATATTGTTACCGTGGTTACCGGGGAGGAGTTTTTCCTTAAAGGGAATTATACCTGGTCTGGCATTATTTGCTGCTGCCTATTTTGCGCATCTTGTAGGAAAGGGAATATTAGGAATACTCGGATGGCTTCTTCTCTTTGCGACAATTTCATCATTTATACTGATGAATTTTACCGGCTCTTCAACATATACATCACTCTCCGGTGTCAAAAAGGAGATGCGGGTTGCCATACCGCTGCAAATGGTTGCTTTCATTGCAGGATTCGTGCTCTGGATTGTGAATAAATTTGTATAAGGAGTGGGGAAAATGGATGGTCAGAGGTATCTGAGGAATGTTGTATCCTTGAAGTTAGACTCGGAGAAGTGTACAGGATGCGGGATGTGCGTAGCTGTGTGTCCGCATGAAGTATTTGAGATTGCAGATAAGAAAGCGGTTATCATTGATCGGGATACCTGTATGGAATGCGGTGCATGTGCCATTAATTGCCCGGTTGGTGCACTTGCAGTGAATGCCGGAGTTGGGTGCGCCAAAGCCATTATCGTTGGTGCAGTAAAAGGAACCGAGCCCACCTGCGACTGTTCAACGGATACATCGAAAAACTCATGCTGTTAGATAGGAAATGATTCTGATGATTTTTATATTGAAAATGCATTGACTGTTCGTAACAATGACATTACTTATGCGCTGATGAGCGTGGAATTCTGATTTCAGCAAGTTAGATGAAAGAAACCGACGGTCCTCTTTTTTGCTGTCATTTCATTGAAGCGTGTAACTGCTTCATCCGTACTTTGCACATAGATTGCTATGCCGTTTCCTTTCAGGAAATCCTCGGTTTCGGTAAGGATTTTCATTATGCCATACTTCCCCGTGCCCACAACAACAGCTTCTGGATTCTCTCTCTCGATTATTTCCTTGATATCATCAACGCAGAGCTCATGCGCTTTCCTGCGCCACCATTGCGCATCAATTGTTTTCTGCGTAATGATGCAATCAGAGGTAAATGTTTTTCCATCGATGATTATAGTACCAAAATCGTAAGATTCAATCATCTAATTTTTTCCCACATCTTCTTCGTTGACGCGTGCATAGACGGGGATAATGATTTTCCATGCTTCAGGTATGTTTGAGTAAAACCTGATAATACCGATAAACCGCCATGTGATTTTTGACGTGGCAACCCTCACCTTTAATCGAACCGTATCTCCTTTATGGGAGATTATTTCTACATGCAGTTTTTCAGCCAGAGAATCTGTCTCTGTAGTGATTGAGTCGATCTGTATTGAATCAACAGACTCGGTGGTAATCGTGACGGTGTCGACCAGGATCCTTCGCTCGCCAATTTCTCCGAAATCAACCTTTTCTGGTTCGCATTTCCAGGTTTTTTTCACAAAGCCAACTATTGAGAGGCGGTTTACCCTATTTTCTTTATCGTTTGTTGAGATGAAGATTGATTTTGCAATGTTCCCTTTTTTTATTCCCGTTGAGTGGAATACTACCTTTATTGTTCCTTTCTCGCCTGGCTCGAACGAGCGTTTTTCTAAAGCTGACACGGCACAAGCGCAGGTTGATCTGATGTCGTATATTTTCAGGAGAGAATCGCCAGCATTCATGAAATTAAAAAGGCAGACCGCAGTTTCTCCTGCGATGATTTCTCCGAAGTCAAACTTCTTCGTATCAAAAACAATGTGCGGTTTTGCGGCAAAAAGCCAAACGGATACGAAAATGGCAATAAGCGTACATAAAAAACAGAACCGTGTTTTCCTAATTCCTTTTTGCAGTAATCTGTTCATTATCTTTTCCAGTTCTTGATTCTCTCCATCACCACTTCAGGAGAGATGAGCGAAAGACAGTTGTAATGCTTGCATTGCCCAAGAAGGCACCGTTTGCACTCAGGAACCGGTGGCTCAAAAACCAGTGAGGTCGTAAGGGGACGCCACCGTGTTTTCCTGTTAATCCTTGACGGAGGGAAAAATGCAACGACATCTGTTTTTACCGCAGATGCAATATGCATGGGACCGGTGCTGTTGCCGATAAAGAGCTTTGCCCGTGCGATGATCCCGGCAAGTTCGCTGAGGTTTGTCAGCCCCGAGAAATTAATGACGCGCCCATTGTACCCATCCCTTATTGTTTCAGACTGTTCATACTCCTGTTTTGTTCCAGAGAGAACGATAGAATACCGTGTTTCTTCAAGGACCAACCTGATGAGTTTTTTGAAATGTATTAGGGGCCAGGAAAGGGTTGAGCCGCCTGAGCCCGGATGGATCACAATAAACTCCTTATTATCTATGCCTTTCTCCTTCAGGAGCGCTGCTGCTGCATGTAGCATTTCTTCGGATACGATCAACGCCGGCGCTTTGAGCGATTCCTTGATCCCCAGGGGCATGAGGAGCCTGAGATTATACTCTATTTCATGCTTATCGGATAATTTCCTGTGCTCATAAACTCTTCTGTTCAGGAAGAGGCTGTACCACCGGTATCCTGTGCCAATCCTCTTTGGAATGCGCGCGCAGAAGAACATCAGTGACAGGGAAAAACCGGGATAGAGGAGAAAAGCGATATCAAAGCGCTCATGTTTGAGCATGCGCACACTTTTCATGAATCCCCTGTTATTGTAAGGTATGACATGGTCGATGTAGGGTTGCTGTTGTACCAGATGCACAAGGGGTTGCCGTACCAGATAGCTTATTTCTGAATCGGGGAAATGCGCTTTCAGAGTCCGGGCAACAGGAAGGGAAAGGACAACGTCACCAATTTTATCGGTCCTTGAAATGAGGATTCTCATATTTAATCATTATTGTAAAAAGGGCATAAAGTCAAGGGAAATAAAAAAATTGGGGCATGCGATACATTCTTGTGATTAAGAGATTTTGCTTGACATTCGATCCTGTTTGTGGTATACAAAGATAAGAGAATTCGCAGAATGCGAATATTTTTGCGAATTGCCAAAGAATGAAAAAAATATGTTCTGCACCTGATTGCGTAAGTCACCACTATGAGTAGTTTTAGTATTTTTTCATCCACGGCACAGAAATTGCCCATTTAACAGGGTAGAATAAACTCAAAGAAAAGGAGGTGTTAAAGATGAAAAAAGGATTTACATTGATCGAGCTCATGATCGTGGTTGTGATTATTGGTATCCTGGCAGCCATTGCTATTCCGAACTTCATGTCAATGAGGCAGAGAGCAAGAGAGGCATCGACAAAGAGCAATATGCATACGCTGCAACTTTCATTGGAGGATTTCTCTACACAATGTGAAGGAATGTATCCTGCTGCAATTGTTGATGCTGTTATGACCGTTCTTTTAGTAGGTTCTAATCCCTCACAGGTTTCTGAAGCATGTCCCGGTGATAACACAATGGTTGCAACGCTCGTAACAACATTGTTACCTGGAAATGATACCTACAAAAATCCGTTCCTTACTTCCGGGTGGTCGCTTGACTATAATGGCCTTGGACCAGGACCACCAGTGCATGCTCCCATCGCGCAAACAAGCCCAGGTCAAGGTACAACGTATTATACTGCTCTTGATGCAGCGGATCCACCAAATAATATTAATGGACAAACTCCTGACGGAGCATCATCATATGCGATACACGGTGATGGCTACAGAGCCATTCTGGACCTCGAATTGCGTCCAGGTCTCTAATATCATGATCAAGGCTTATGGGGTCAAGATCGTATGATTTTGACCCCACTTTTTTATGGATAATTCTATGTTTTCCGTTCAATTGCAATCCCTTTCCAAGACATACCATACAGGTTTTCACCGCAGAGTAGAGGCTCTTAAGGACATCACTTTATCGGTGAAAGAAAACGAGATTTTTGGTTTTCTCGGTCCAAACGGCGCGGGTAAGACGACCGCATTAAAGATCATTACCGGGTTGATTAAGCCAACAAAGGGAGCTGTACTGGTATTTGATGCCCCGGCTTCGGATGTTACGGTACGGGAGAAAATTGGTTTTCTGCCAGAGCATCCATCGTACTACAGTCATTTGACCGGGTTTGAGGTGCTCGACTTTGCCCGCGGGCTTTTTGGCATGGCTTCATCGAAAGAGAAGTTTCATACATTGCTTGAAAGTATAGGATTGCAGGAGAAAGCCTACCAGAGAGTTTCTGAATATTCAAAGGGAATGATACAGAGACTGGGTATTGCGCAGGCACTGGTGAATGATCCGGAACTGGTGATCCTCGATGAGCCGCTGTCCGGGCTCGATCCCCTTGGAAGGAAGGAATTGAAAGATATTATCGTATCATTGAAAGATGAAGGCAAAACAGTTTTCTTTTCAACGCATATCCTTGCTGATGTTGAAAGGATATGCGACCGTGTGGGTATTCT
>CBDUQV010000128.1:0-5980 GCA_965369615.1 uncultured bacterium
ATGAAGATAAGCGTGCTCCGGGAGGTTATGAGCTGACTCTCAATCATATCGAAGTGCTTCAAATCGCTGAGCCATATCCAATTTCACCAAAAGAGCATGGTGTAAGTTTCCTCATGGATAACCGTCACCTCTGGATTCGTTCCACAAAACAGCATGCAATTCTGAGAATAAGGGCTGAAGTGATAAATGCGGTTAGGGATTTCTTTAATAAAGAAGGATTCTTGCTTGTTGATACTCCTATTTTAACACCAGCTGCATGTGAAGGAACCACAACTCTTTTTGAAACAGACTATTTTGGAAAAAAAGCATACCTCACGCAGAGTGGGCAATTATATAATGAAGCAACATGTATGGCATTTGGCAAGGTTTATTGTTTTGGTCCAGCATTCAGAGCAGAGAAGTCAAAAACCAGAAGACACATAATCGAATTCTGGCAGGTAGAACCTGAAATAGCTTACGGAGACCTGGAGGATGCAATGAACTACGCTGAGAAAGCCATTGTTTATATCGTTGAAAGGGTACTTGATAAGAGAAAAAATGACCTCGCTTCCATTGAACGTGATACAAAACCCCTGGAAAATATTGGTTCACCATTTCCAAGAATAACGTATTCGAATGCGGTGAAGCTCTTGACTGATAAAGGTGAGCAATTCGAATGGGGAGAGGATTTTGGCGCTCCACATGAATCTATCATCAGCAAAAACTTTGACAAACCTGTTCATGTTATCCACTTCCCATCAGCAATCAAACCATTTTACATGAAAAGGCTACCTGAGGATGAAAAGATCGCCCTTGGTTTCGATATGCTTGCACCTGAAGGATATGGAGAAATTATCGGAGGAGGTCAACGGGAGGACGACATAAAAACTCTCGAGAAAAGGATTAACGATGATAACCTTCCCGCAAATTCATTCCAGTGGTACCTTGATCTTCGAAGATATGGTTCTGTCCCCCATTCAGGATTTGGGCTTGGAATAGAACGCACCATTACCTGGATATGCGGCATTCACCATATCAGGGAGACCATCGCATTCCCAAGACTTCTTGACAGGGTGTATCCTTAGAAATGTATCGCAAACTAATGCATCCCCAGAGGGCTCGCTGAAACTTTTTTCGGCTCCTCTTTTAAAATAATGCTATGAAGCATCTTTCAATTATATTCCTCATTATCATTATCCCAAACTTCCTTGTCAGTAAAGAGCTTTCTAATGACGAATTATTCCTCACAGCAGACAAACAGTATACAGACGGCAAATATGATGAAGCCATTCAGACATATGAGAAAATTCTTGAAAATGATTTTACGAATGGTTATGTGCTCTATAACCTGGGAAATTCCCATTTTAAAAAAGATGAAATCGGAAAGGCGATTCTCTTCTACGAAAGGGCACATAGGCTGATTCCACGCGATCAAGAATTGAACAATAATCTAAACTTCGTAAAAGCATTCACTCAGGATAAAATTGAAGAAAAAAAACCACCATTTCTCTTTTATATGCTTATGGTTCTGCTCAATAATTTCACCCTCAAAGAAGTACTCGCTTTTGTATCGGCACTATTTTCAATCAGTCTCTTCTGTTCAATTCTCTACCGTTTTAAACGAAATATCCTTTTGAAGAATGTAATGATTTCGTTTCTAACTATCTTCCTTCTTTCAGCCTTGCTCCTATCAGCAAAATATAGAGTTTCAACAATAAAAAAGGGAGTTGTTGTGATAAATAGTGCTCAGGTGAAAAGCGCTCCATCTGATGAAGCAACTGTTGAATTCATCATTCATGAAGGCACTGATTTCGTGGTTCTTGAAACACTCGGTGAGTGGTCGAAAATACGACTTAAAGATGGCAAAAGTGGATGGACCGTATCAGGAACATTCCACACAATTTAATCTACTGCAACTCCCCATATCGTACAAATTCAAGAGAGAAAAAAAGTCTTGACAATGGCAAAATTTCTCTATATAATGACTTAAGTCAAATACTGCGTGGGAATAAACACATAAATTAATGAAAATACAACCATGCTTTTGGCAGTGATTTCTAATAAATATGCTTAAGAAAACAAAAGGAGGAAATAAAGAAAAGAACGATTCCCAGCGAATACCTGAGGCATCGTTTTCTAATCTAATTCTAATGCTGGCAACAGGAGTCTATGCAAGTCTTGGGCTTGTTCCAGATCCTCTTACAAAAGAAATGAAAAAGGATTTCAAAATTGCCAGAAGCACCATTGATCTCCTTGATGTCCTCAAAGAAAAAACGAAAGGAAATCTAACAAAGGAAGAAGAAGGCTTCTTCCTCAATGTCATCAGTGACCTCAAGATGAAATTTGCACAAATTAACAAGAAGGAGGGAAAATGAGAACCCTTGCTCTTATTGCAGCAATCACTGTTATTCTTCTTATGACCGTTTCGGGTTTTTCACAAACGTCAGGAAACGTGCACATTGTAAGAAGCGGAGATACACTATGGGATATATCAACGTATTACCTGCATAATCCTTTCCTCTGGCCTTCAATCTACAATGCAAATGAGGCAAGGATAAAAAATCCGCACTGGATCTATCCTGGACAAATGTTCAGTATTCCACCTGTCCTCTCAAGAAAAGGAAGAATCTACTTAAAATCAACCGATAAGCATGTAGAGGTGGAAGCAATCACCTCAGTCGCCCCGATGGTTGCAGTGCAACTCGCTTATAAGGGTGGATTTCTATCGAAAGACGAGATAGAAACGGGATTTATTGTTGAAACAGAACATAAGGGGAAAGAAAATATCACATCGCCTGATACAGTTTACATTGATCTGGGTGAGGTTGATGGAGTACATCAAGGCGATTTATTCACCATTTTCAGATGGGGTAAGAAGGTGAAGGACCCGGAAACTGGTGCATATCTTGGTAAAATTGTTCATATCCTCGGAAAGCTTTTGGTTATGGATGTGATTGAGAATTCATCCACCGCAGAGATCATCCAATCGTTCGATTTCATAAAAATGCACGACATGATAAAACCTTTTGAACCTGTCGAAATTCCTACTTTTATTTCACTTATGAAACCTAACGTGCCCATTGAAGGTCGTATTGCCGCAGCAAAAATCGATGATAGAACTATTATCCCTTTTCAGATAGTATACATCAATCTTGGTGAAACTGATGGCATTGCAACTGGTGATTACTTTGAAATTTTCCGCGAAGGTAAAAAGGTTGGAGATCCTGGTCCAAAGAAAAAAGTTGAATTGGCTGAAGTAAAAGTTGGCGCTCTACAGGTACTCAGAACAACTAATGAATCTGCAACATGTTACATCACCGACATCTATGCAAATATCGATATTGAACCAGGCGAAACAATACGACTCATAGGAAAGGGACCTGGGGGTGGAGAAGCAGGAGAAATTGAACTGGAAGAGGAATTTGAAGAAATTGAAACAGAAGAAGAATTTGAAGAAATTGAAGAAGAGGAAGAATCAGAAATTATCGAACCGGAGTAATATTTATTGGATAAAAAAACCTCAATACTAAAAAAGATTTACCTCTTCCAGGAACTCAGCGACGATGAACTAATGCATATACTGAGCATTGCGAGCGCAAAAACCTACAAGAAAGAAGAGGTAATATTTAAAGAAGGAGAAAAGGGAGATGCTTTCTATGTCGTCCTGAAGGGCGTCGTTAGAATTAGTACCGATATTCCCGGTCTTGGGGAAGAAGCACTCGCAATACTAAAAAAGGGCACCTATTTCGGTGAAATGTCCCTCATAGATAATGCTCCACGTTCTGCTTCCGCAATTTCCAATACTGACACTGTCCTTCTTAAAATAACAGATGCAAACTTTCGGAAATTAATACGAAGTGACCATGCCATTGCATACAAGCTTCTCTGGGAATTGGTTAAAACACTCTCGCAAAGGCTGCGTGAAACTGATGCAAAGCTGAAGAATATCCTTGCAATTGCAAAGAACTTCTAAATGGTGAATTCATAATTACAGAGGACATAAAGAAATAATCCATTTTGTTTCCTTTTTCTTCATCCTTTAAATATTTTTTGTATGCAAAAAAAACTAACCATATCTGACCTCTATGAAATGACAAAGAAGGGCGAAAAAATAGCCCTTCTAACTGCATATGATTATCCAACTGCGCTCTTTGAGGATAGGGCAGGAATTGACATCATACTCGTCGGTGATTCGCTCGCAATGACAATGCTCGGCTACAAAAGCACCGTTTCCGTGACGATTGACGAAATGCTCGTCTTTACAAAGGCAGTTACCAGGGCAGTTGAGCGAGCGTTCGTTGTTGGTGATATGCCCTTTCTCACATACAAAACTGACATCAATACAGCAATCACAAATGCAGGAAGATTTATCCAGGAAGGTAATGCGGACGCCGTAAAATTGGAAGGTGCCCGTTCCATTATTCCAAAGATAAAAGCGATTGTTGAAGCAGGAATTCCGGTTATGGGACATATCGGGCTTACGCCTCAATCGGCTGGTGTACTGGGCGGATTTAAAGTCCAGGGTACCACGAAAGACAGCGCATTGAAACTCATCGATGATGCAAAAGACCTTGAAAATACGGGAGTATTTTCAATAATTGCTGAATCCATCCCTCGCGAATTAACCCCTCTTATCCGGAAGGCGGTATCCATCCCCGTTTATGGTATTGGAGCAGGAATTGAAGCGGATGGTCAGATACTTGTTGTTCACGATATTCTCGGGCTTTTCAAAGATTTCATTCCCCGGTTTGTGAAGAAATATGCCGATCTCAGCAACATACTTGATGACGCTTTTACCAAATACATCGGTGATGTCAAGAGCAGGAGCTTTCCCGACAACAAACAAACCTACCACATGGATAAAGAAGAACTCGAATCTCTCAAGCACCACCTGAAGAAACAGAAAAAAACAAAAAAATAAGAGCTGCCGTTTCAGATTTCACTTTTTACTTTTCAACGTAGTCCTCTCTAAATAGTATGAAAGAATTCTCTGAAGATGATTTTTTGAACTTCGTAAAGAAAAAACTACCACTTCCCGATGCCCGTGTACTTGTCGGATTTGGTGATGATTCCGCTTTCTATAAAATACCAACGGGGAAGTACTCATGCATAACGACCGATGCCTTTGTAGAAAACACGCATTTCTCATTAAATTATTTTCCACTGTACAATATAGGAACAAAATCACTCGTTTCAGCATTGAGCGATATTGCAGCAGTTGGTGGCACCCCCTCTGTTGCAGTTCTTTCCCTCTTTCTTCGAAAAGGGATTGTTGATACAATGATTGATGACATGTACCGTGGAATCAGGGAAACCGCAAAGAAGTACTGGGTAAATGTTATTGGTGGGGACACGGTTAAAGCGCATGAACTTGCACTCGTATTCACCATTGTTGGTGAAATTGACAAATCACAGATCACGTTGAGGTCAGGAGCAAAGTTAGGTGATAGCATTTGTGTTACGGGCAATCTGGGAGGCTCATATATAGGACAGATGGTACTTGAACAAAAAATGGACATAGATACATTCGGTTTTCAACAGATCGTAAACAAACACCTCAATCCTGAAGCGCGAATCGATGAATCAAAGAAGATACTGCAACACCTCAAAGTTCATGCTATGATTGATATTTCTGACGGCTTATCTACAGACCTGCTGCACATTGCACAGGAAAGCAGGGTCAATATCTATCTGGAAGCTAATAAAATTCCCATAGCTGAAGAGACTCTGCGCGCAGCCACACACTTTGAATTAAATGCTATTGAAACCGCATTGAAGAGCGGCGAGGAGTACGAACTCCTTTTTACCATTCCTCAAACAGAGGTCCACAAACTCAATAGTATTGATATTGGAGTTCCCATTACTGAAATTGGAAAAATAACCGAAAAAGGTAAGAATAACCTCATTGCTTATCCTGATGGGACAACAGTTCCCTTCTTCCCCACCGGCTACAATCATTTTGGGTAGTACATACCAGTCTTTCCCGGTCGGCAAAATTGAG
>CBDUQV010000129.1:0-5935 GCA_965369615.1 uncultured bacterium
CAGCTAAGCTGTCTCCTTTTTTGTGCTACTGTTCTCTCACGTAAATAGCTTTACAGTACTTGTCATTCTGAGGGCTTCGTAAGAAGCCCGAAGAATCTCGGTTTTATCTATGTTAGAGATTCTTCCAGAGTCAATAGAGAAAGGATTACTCAGAATGACACCTTTCTCAAACCTGTCCTCAAGAGAAGCGAAGGAATGACAGTAAAGATAATTAAGATACAGTATACTTAGGATAAGAGCGATTTCTTTATGTAGTTAACGCAGTTCTGGATGATCGTCATTCCCATCATTGAAGGTTTTATCGTGTGCCTTCTCCAATTCGGGTAGTGGGTTCTTAGTACTGCACGTTCGGGATGAGGCATCATTCCAAGCACTCTCCCTGTCGGATCACAGATACCGGCAATGTTTTTCACAGAACCATTTGGATTTGCTGGATAACCCTTCAACCTGTCATTTCTGTCTGTATACTGGAAGATAACCTGGCTGTTCTTGAATAGCTCATCGAGCACCTTTTGATTTTTGACAATGAATTTACCTTCAGCATGAGCTATCGGTATGTACAGTAAACCATCTGTGTTATTGATAAAAACGGATTTATTTGAACACTTTCTTAAATGTACCCATCGGTCTTCATACCGGGCTGAATCGTTGAAGGTGAGCGAGACCGTTTGCTCTGTGGTTCCGTCAAGTGAAGGAAGCAGTCCGAGTTTCACAAGAACTTGAAAACCGTTACAGATACCAAGGACAAGATTACCCTGCACAATGAATTTCTGGAGTTCTTCGTGGAAGAAATGTTTTATTTCTGTTGCCCACACTTTTCCCGCCGCGATGTCATCTCCGTAGCTGAAACCACCGGGAAATACAATGATATGATACCTGTTGATGTTCTGCGCTTTACCAAAGAGTTCTTCCGCAAAACCGATTGTTGCCAGGGCGCCGGCGAGCTCGAAAGCAGTGCTTGTCTCTTCATCACAGTTAGTCCCCGCAGACTTCATAACAAAGACCCTGGTTTTTCTTACCATACAATCCCCTTTTTCCAGGTGCATGCCATGTGCTCTACAGATAGTTTAACGAGCTTTCTCTTTTTTCTGTTAATGATGAGTTGTGCTGCCTTGATGACTTTGCCGATGTGGGCATGGGGAACACCATCAATTAACTGCTCAAAAAGCTCTTTTTTCGGGGGGGGTATTTCAACGACAAACCGGGAGTTTGATTCAGAAAAGAGTAGTTCATCATCCCTCAGTTTTCCTTCACTGATTACCTTTTCAAGATGAATCTCCATACCAAGCCTTCCTCCAATTGCCATCTCTGCGAGCGTGATAGAAAGTCCACCTTCAGAGCAGTCATGAATTGCTGTGATAACATTTCGTTTCAGAGAGCGGTGAACCTTTTTGAGTGTTCTGCGGGAACATTTCAGGTCAAGGTGTGGCACCGAGTTGCCAATTCTGTTATATAATTTGTAGTAGTGGGATGCACCTAACTCCCTTTTTGTGATCCCGATGAGGTAAATCAAATTTCCTGCTTTTTTCAGGTCAGTGGAAATGGTCTTTGTAACGTCATCGCAGATGCTTATACAGGAAATCAACAGTGTTGAGAGAATTGACTTCTTTTTTTCATGTAAGGAGAATGTATTATTCAGGCTATCTTTTCCGGATATGAATGGAACATGCAATGCAATTGCAGTATCTCTGCAACCCTGTGATGCTCGAACAAGTTCTCCAAGTATTTGAGGATTGCTCACATCTCCCCATGAAAAGTTGTCAAGAATAGCCGATTTATCAGGATTACCGCCACATGAAACTGCATTTCTCATCGCCTCTTCAATACATGCTGCTGCCATCCAGTATGGATCAATTTTTCCATAGAAGGGATTTATTCCGTTTGTTATAACGATCCCTCTTTTTGAATTCATAAGAGGACGAAGCACAGCACCATCCGACGGTCCATCGTTTTCTATTCCAACCAAGGGTTTAAGAGAACTCATTCCCTGAACCTCATGATCATATTGCCGGATGACAACCTCTTTGCTTGCAATAGTAGGACAAGAGAGGAGCTTAAGAATAATATGTTTAAGGTTACTATTCTTCTGTAATACCGGCTCTGCAAAATGTTTTCTTTTCCAGCGTGCATTCTTTCTCGGTTGGGGATACTTGTTGTGGAGAAAGTCCATGTCGAGTGTACCAACCCTTTTCTTCTTATAAAAAAGCTCAAGGTTACCGGTTTTTTCGAATGTACCAATAGCTGCGTAATCAACATTGTGTTTTTTAAATATCTCCTCCACACGTTTCAGGTTGTTTTTTGGGACGGCGATAATCATTCGTTCCTGGGATTCAGATATCCAGATTTCATCATAGTGTAAGCCTGTATACTTCAAAGGAACTTTTTCAAGGTGTACTGTAACGCCGAGGTCCTGTCCCATCTCGCCAATAGCAGAGGAAAGGCCTCCGCCACCGCAGTCGGTTATTGCATGATACAGTTCTTCATCCCGCGCTTCCATTAATGCGTCAAGGAGTTTTTTTTCGGTTATTGGGTTCCCGATCTGAACAGCCCCCGATGAGCTTGCTTCCGATGATTCGTTGAGTTCCTTTGATGCAAAGGTAACACCGTGAATACCATCCTTTCCAGTTTTTCCCCCGCATACAACAATAATATCATCAGTCTTTGGAGACTTATGTGAATATTTTAGTGGTATGATCCCGATGCTTCCGCAGTAGACAACAGGATTGTAAAGGTAGGTATTATCAAATATGATGGTTCCATTTACCGTGGGGATTCCCATTCTGTTTCCATAATCCCTGACACCTGCAATCACTCCTTTGAATATGCGCTTCGGATGCATAACACCGGGGGGGAGTTTTTTTATGGGGAAATGCAATAAGCCAAAGCAAAAAATATCAGTATTTGCTATCGGTTTTGCTCCAAGACCTGTACCAAGTGTATCCCTGATTACTCCACCGATTCCTGTTCCAGCTCCACCGTATGGCTCCAGAGCAGAAGGGTGATTATGTGTTTCAACCTTGAAAGTAATGCCATACTCTTTGGTGAATTGTATAATACCTGCATTGTCCTTGAAAACTGAAACGCAGTAGTCTTTATTGATAACTTCCGTTGCCTTCACAATGGTTGATTTGAGGAGATTATCAATCAGTTTGCCATTGTAAGTTATGGCTCCTTTGAAAGTTTTATGAATGCAGTGCTCGCTCCATGTCTGAGCAATTGTTTCGAGTTCGATATCGGTTGGGTTTCTCCCCTTTAAGGCGAAATACTCCTGTATATGTTTCATCTCCTCAAGATTAAGAGAAAGGAGTCCGCTGTTTGATATTGCAATGAGTTCGGAACTGGATTTCTTTAAAATGTGAACTATGCGTTTTCTCATGGTTGACTGTCTTCTGCGAATGTGCATATTTCTTTCATCTTTGAGCCAAACTTGGATGAGGCTGTTCATAAGCAGTTTTTTCACGATGACCTCAATTTCCCTTTTGCTGATATTTCCTATTATCTCATAGCGATTTCTTGTCTGTACACTCGTTATTTCCTCATAGCCAACTTTCTTAAGTAGTCTGTGTGTCGTGAGTGCCACAGGGTCCATAACTCCAGGTAAGAAAGCAATTTCTACAGGATAGGAGGTGCTTCTTGTTGAGAAAACCATATGGTGCTCCAACTGATAGATGTCAGAGACCGGATCGGAAAGTATGTTTTGCGCAATATGATTCAAAGCAGCTTTGCTGAGGGTTTTAGCATTGAGAATGAAGACCCTGATGAAACGGATATTCTTTATTCGGTTTATTCCGAGATGCTGAATATCCTTCTTGATTTCTTCACCGATTGGATCGGTGAGGGATGGTTTTGTAGAAACTTCAATTCTGTGGTTCATAGCGTTTAACTGTTGTTTTTCTGTAACTACATTCTGAAGCCAAGAGATGCACCGAAGAAGCTTTTAGATTCTGATTGCCCAACTTCCAGATTGACATCAACAAGGTCTATAGGAATTGATAAACCAAAATGATATTTCAAGAGGGCAATAGCTTCTGAGGTGAATGCACCTTCGTTTTCATCTATGGTATATTCAGCATCAATAGATGGTATTACCCATCCAATCCCCGTGTACACGTAAGCCAGTCCGAGTTTTTCGCGTAAATCAAGATGGTAGTAAAAAGAACTTTGTGTAAGTGAGCAAGAAGCACGGGTATTTGTTGCATGATCGACAAACGAAAAATCTGCGTTGAGTAAACTGTTGTATTCAAAGGTAAAGGAAATAGCTGGAATGGTTCCTTCTTGTTTCAGCAGGTTTAATTTTGCCAGTAATCCGAACCCGTAGGGATATCCATCAGCGTGCTTATTTAAAGCGCCAAGCAGCGGTGAGGTAAATCCCTTGATGCCTGTTTCAAATCCCAAAAATCCTTTCCACAGGGGTGCGGGGCTGAAACCTTCAAGTAAACCAATAGTAGCTTTAACATGGAAGAAAGAAACCGTAGCATTCAGATCCCCCTGTCCTACAGGATCCTTTATGGTTGCCCCAATACTCGTAATACCTGCATCGATATTGAAGTGTGGTATACCTGCAAGGTTACATGACGAATTGTATATCCCACCGCTGGCGGTGAGCGCAAGGGGTGTATTCAAATCCGCAAGAAAATCGACAATATCCTGTTCTGACGGAATTTGCGCACAGAGAACCACCGGGAGGAGGAAAATGAGTCCAAGGAAAATGACTGATTTCATTGAGTTTCTCCTTTCTGTCTGAGTTTCTTGGACCGTAATCCAGCCCAGACTGCAAAGATAACAACGATGATGCCCAGAACGAAATTGTGCCACTTTACTGGTTTGCCAAATAATAATCCTGAATAGGTAATCCACAAGCCGGTGTAGAGAAGAACCCAATTCTGCCACATACTTCCTCCTTTCTTAAAAAGTGCTCAACAGTAAAGCACATAGAGCACCTATTTATGGTTCTAAAACTTGAATTCAACCCAGAGATCAAGTCCTGTTGTGCTGGATTTGGTGTCCTGTTTTTTGTCATTCATCACTGAGTAATTACCGATAAGCCCTCCCGTGATACTATTTGAGAAGTTATAGCTCAACCGGGGAGAAACCATGTAATTAATCATATGATTTGTTGGTCCGGTAATCTTTGAAGAAACAGCAAAGCTTTTTGAGTAATTGAGACCAACTCCCGCATCCAGGTTGCTTGAAAATGAGATTCTGTTGCCAATGAAAGGAAACTTCAATCCGCTCGGAGCATTAAAGGAGTATGATGCATCGATGTTGTATGCCGTTGTCTTTGATGTGGTTTCATAGAATGCCCCTGTGTAGTTGAGCGAGTTATTTTCTGAAAAATTAGCCGAGATGTTTGAGCGAATGTCCTTTTTCCAGCTCATCTGGAGAGATGGTCCCCATGAGCGATTGTCTGATTCTGCTTGTATTCCCTCTCCGACAATTTCGTTTGAACCCCTGTTTCTCCTGTAGTTAACTGATGCTGATACGCTTCTGAGAATTGTGTTCTTTGGCAGAAATTTTGTGAGTTGTGGGAACTGCAAGCTAACATCAGGCCAGGTGGTTGAACGCGACACTTGACTGCTGCTTGCGGTGATGTTCTTACTCTTGAGCGTTGTATACGAGGTATTTGCATTAAAGATAGGCGTACTGAAGCCAATGGATGTAGAGAAGTTATCCGTTACTCCTTTCTGATCACTGGCATAATAGTTTTTAGGATTGGGGTGCTTGTAGTCTAGAGGAATTCCCTCTTTGAGGCCAAATTGGTATTGCCAGTCAGGTTGTCTACTCAGAAGGCTGAAAGTGGTATGTCTGCTTCTACTGATTGACACATTCGGTCTTGAAATGTAATTGGCGAACTGTTCGAATTTCATGATGATCCACTGGGGGCTTCCCCTGCTTGCAGTGGAATCTTTCGATTCATCACGGATGTGGGTTATAA
>CBDUQV010000130.1:0-5917 GCA_965369615.1 uncultured bacterium
AAAGGGATAGAGTATTTATTGACGGAGCCTACAATGACATCCTCAAAATGCTGGATATGCACATATCGTGGCATCGAATAATCTGTCCGTGCAGGCTAAATCCTGCATTCTGGGGACATGCCTTTATAATTGGAATATTTGAAAAAAAGATTACTATCTGCGTTGGTTAATGAGAATGAAGGGGAATTGAAAGGAGGCTTTCATGCAGAAAATATTTTCTGCAATTGTGGTTATTTTATTGATTGCTGGAATGAACCTTTGGGGTTCAGAAAGAAAGCACATTACTAAATCATCTATACCTGAAATACCTGGCGAATCCATTGACTATCAATCCTTTTCTAATTTCCCAACAACTGCTAAAGCATACCTTCCTCCCCCCTGGGGTCGTGGTGATACCACCGAGCTCTTCTGGGATGATGGTGTGCCAGAGCTATATTACGTCGTCTCCATGCCCGTTACGGCATTCGACAGGATGGCAGTTCGGTTTCATGTCCAGGGACCACCACCACTAAAAGTGGTGGGTGGAAGATTCTACAAGAACCAGTTGATATATCCCTTTTTCTCATTCTCTGCATGCCGTGATGCTGGTGGCTATCCTGACGTTTTTCACGCAATCGATCAAGTGGATAGCGCTTATGGGGTCCCTTACGGATGGGGGAGTTATGATTTTAACGGTGCACTCTTTGATACCAATGACATATGGGCGGTAATCACATGGATAGCGGGAGTATCAGTTGGTCTTGGAGCAGATACATCCGAGCCAGACAGTCAATCGTTCTGGACAAATGATAAGGCAGCAACTACCTGGAATTATCTTGATAATGCGGATTTGCTGCTTAGGCTCAGCGTGACAACGGTGACTGACTCGCACGATGTTACCTGTACATGGATTACCGATCCAGTGGGACGGTTTCTTCCGGGTGATACCGCTCATCCAACAGCCGTCTTCGGGAATTGCGGACTTGCAACAGACTTGTTTGATATTACCTTTGATATCACCGATTCTCTTGGGAGTACCGTATATAGTGCAACGTCACAAATAACTCTTAATTCCTGCGAGGTCGAGACGGTGACGTTTTCTCCTGAATGGGTAGGGCTTGATGAGGGGATGTATACCTGCAAGGCATATACCTCACTTGCAGGAGATACAGATCCTGCCAATGATACCTTCAGGATAGAGGGGCTCTGTACACGGGAAATCGTTATCGAGTATTGTGGGTACTATACGGGATGGGCTTTTTCAATCATTGGTACATATGCAAAAAATAGAAAATTTCTTAATCGTATGACTCCATCAATTCCTCCACCCTACTATATCAGGAGAGGGCAGATCTTTTTATCGAACGCGAATGAACCGCTCGAATATATCTGTGTTTCTCCGGATGATGGCTCCGGGTCCCCCGATACTACCATTATTCTTGCTAATGCGACGAATGTCTTTGTAACTACTGATCGCAGTTGGGCGACGTTTGATTATGGTGATGTAGAGGTTACCGACTCAACAGACCTCTGGATGATTGCCAAATGGCCTGAGGGTATTACCAAACCTCACATTGGAGGGGATATCATAGCACCCGCAACTGGTCGATCCTGGCGTTATTTTGTAAAGGATGGTGTGGTTCACTGGGAGTGTATGGGGATCGAGCCCTATAATCGTGAATGGTATTTCAGGTTGATCATTGCGGTGCCACCTCTTGGTGTTGAAGAGGTTATCTCGAATATTCCGCAACCAAAACCATATCTTCTCTGTACACCAAATCCTGGCACCGGTCCCATTACGATTTCGTATCACTCATTCTCATCTCGTGATGCCACCCTTTCGATCTATGATGTAAGCGGTCGGGTGATTAAAAGGTTTTCACTGGAATCTAACTACTCGCGAGGAACCTCCGAGGTATTCTGGGATGGACTAAATGAGCATGGTGAAAAGGTACCTGGTGGAGCATATTTCGTTCGGTTAAAAACTAACAATGAGTCAATATCTCAGAAATTAATATACATACAATAATAGTCTTCCCTGAGTCTTGCGCCCTAATGCGATTCGTCGTGAAGAGTGACTATTTTTTCTGCCCTTTTTAGGAATTTCTCTGCCACCTTTTTTCTTCCCCTTTTCCTGAGTTCTTTTGCAAAGGAGAGCACTTCGGTCTCGTAGCTGAAGAGCACTTCCAACCGTTTATCATCCGACCAATCATCATACATCTTCCTGAAAGGCTCACCACGGAAGAGTTTGAATGCCTGGGCGAATTCCTGCTTGGCGAATCCCCATTCACCCGCGCGGAGCAATGCCTTCGCCTGCGCAAGGTGTTCTTGGTAATTGCTGTAATCAGTGGAGAAATAGCAGTCGAAGAAGAGCGTGTTTTCCTTGATATACAAATAGTGGGAGGGTAACTGTAAAGCCTTTCGAATACGGACGAGAAGGTGAGCGAGATTTCGCGCTGGTTGAGTACTGTGCACCCAGAAATTCTTATAGACATCCTCGAGAGAAATAGATTTTGTTTCCGTGCAAGCAAGGAAAATAAGGAATGAAGTATCCTTTGTGGAGCATTTTGCTTTCAGGTATTTTTGGTTTTTATAGACTATAAGCTCACCAAGGAAATTGATCGTATAGACGGGGATATCCGCTCTAAAGACGGGAAGATTCAGGATTGCTCGGGGCAATTTTGTGGGTTTGCCTTGCTTGAGGAGTTTCTGTATGGGTTGGGGGAAGAAGAGGATAATGCGATGAAAATAGCCAAGGAGGTTATGATTGAGCGCGAACCGTAATGCTTTGTAATATTCGCCATATCTGGTAGCATTTTGCAGCAGTTTAAAGAGTTTGAATACTGGAAATATTTCCATTGTTTTGTCGATATTCAGATTACCCAAAATCATATTGCGCATCGCGAGTTCAAGCTTCATGTTATGTTTCTTGAAAAGCGGGATGTATTTGCGAAGCATCCTGTTTGCACCTTTTTCGTTACCCAAAGCTGCCTGGATTGCTGCAAGACCAAATGCGGCTGTTGCAAGATGATTGCGCAGTTGCCCTCTTTCAGATTCATCAAGGGCTTGCTTCAGAAATTGTGCCGCTTGCAGCATATCGCCCCGTCCAAAAGCACAGCTGGCATAGATGATGGTAATTGAAGAACGGATTCCCTCATTTTTTCTCTCTGCATCCCTCAAGAACCGGATGCTCCATTGATATCGCCCCGCCATTGCATGAGCATAGGCAACCTTCCATAAGATCACCTTTTTATAGTCCTCTTGCTGTGCCTGTTTCAGTGCTTTCATCCAGAACCGGGAAGCGTTCTTGTAATCAGTGATTTTTGTATAGAGCGTTCCCATTGAGTCGAGAAAGAACGGGTGCGGTAAGCGCCGGAGCAGACTCATGCAAACTCTTATGCAGCTTTTTGCATTGGTTCCGTGCAAGCTTGCGCCATGCATGATACCTTCATGCATGGCGACAAGAAATTGCAATGAAGGATCGCGTATGCCCTCTGTATGTTTCTTAAGCATGGTCATTATATCCTTTTCTTTTTTTGGATTTACCAACCAGCTCAAGGCGAGAAATTCTCCTAAACCTGCAAATATTGAAGAGTAAATGAGATTTTGTTTTTCAAGCGTCTTCCTAATTTTGCTTACCTTTCTTAAGTACTCTGAAAATGGAATTGTGCCGAATCTAAAATAGAGTTGATCCAGTTGCCTGCGTGGTGAAAGGAATTTTTCAGGTATCTCATCAATTACCGGATCGTTAGGGAAAGCAGGCAGGGCATTCAATGTGTTTGCTGAACTTCTTACTTCTCCTTTTCTCAGGAATTGTCCTGCAATCCGGAGTGCTGATTCTGTCTCTGGTGTATGCGGACCGAATGGTGTATAAGGAGTATCGGGAGATCTTGCGGTGAGTGCATACCGTTTCCAGATGCACCAGATTCCATTGATTGATATTTCAATTTTATTCTTCGCAAGTTTTTTTTGTGCATTTTTCAGAGTCAAGCTGGGATGTTTCTCCTTTAAGGATGCGATCGTTCTCTCAACTTCTGGAGAAGGTCTGTTCCACGGTCTACAATAGGGTTTTTTTCTGACAAGATTATCTTCGCCACCCTTCTTGTACCATTTTGCCCATCGCCAGAGTGTCGTGTGGTCAATGCCAATTTGCTTGGCAGTTTTTCGCATGCACTCTTTGCCATTAAGATAGGCATGAACAGCTTGAATCCTCACTTCACTTTGGGTATTCATGGTTGTTTGTAATATTGCAGGGAATTTTACCATTAATTGTTAACATTGTCAAGGGCAAAATTGAATGTTTTGCAAATCATTGTCAAATAGGAATTTAGCATGAAAAAAATGTTTCCTTTTTCGTCGTTGGAGACACAATTCATGCTACAATCAATAAAAAGCAAAAAGGGGGTATTATGACTAAAAGGTGCGGGACATTAACGGTATTTTTTCTTTTGTGTTTTGTATGCTTTTGTTTTTCCCAGGCTCCTGATACACTCTGGACGAAGGTGTATGACCTGAGACCTGATACAGTGGATCAGGATTATGCTGTATCCATCCAGCAGACTGCTGATGGCGGGTATATCGTTGCCGGTCAGACGAACGTTTTTAGCAATGTTGATATTTTTCTTATGAAGTTAGATGCAGCAGGTGATACCCTCTGGGTAAAAACATATGGCGGAGTTGCAAATGATGTTGCATATCAGGTTCAGATAACGTTTGATGGTGGGTATATTGTTGGAGGTTATACACGTTCTACCTCTGAAAACTGGCCTGAAGGTTACCTCTTGAAAACCGATGTTGATGGTAATGTTGAGTGGGAAAAGATCTTTGGGGGTGGACTTGTAGATAATTCAGATTGGTTCTCCTCTGTCTATCAAACTGCCGATAGCGGTTACATATGTGGAGGATATACAACGGAGAACTCGCCGGGTTCAAATGGTGATGTGTGGCTTGTTAAGACTGATAAAAATGGGGATTCCCTGTGGGCACAGACATTAACATTCCATGTAACGGATACATACGATGAGTATGCGACTGATTTCAAACCAACATCTGATGGTGGATATATTGCCTGCGGTCGTTCCGGAAATTTCCAGTCGTACATGGGTGGAGTCTTAAAGACTGATGCAAGTGGTAATCTCGTCTGGAGAGGGGTCTATGGTGATTGGGGCTCAGGTATGCATGAATTATTGAATTCTGTAGTTGAGACCTCAGATGGTGGATATCTCTCTGTTGGACAATCGAGGAGACTGACGGGAACTAATAATGATATTCATCTACTGAAGTTGAATGCAGATGGAGATTCACTCTGGGCGAAGCGGTACGATGGGGGTTATGGGATGACTGAGTATGGTAATGAGATACGACATACATCTGATGGAGGATATATTGTCATAGGAGTACATTCGTATGGCCCAATTTGGAATGAGAGAGAGATCTGGTTTGTTAAACTTGATGCGAATGGTGACACCATCTGGACGAAAGAAGTTGGTTGGGTAGGCCCTGCACAGATTGGTAGATCGGGTATGGAAAGTTCTGATGGGGGTTATATTGCAGTGGGAAATATTTACTATAATCCAGATAATAATGTTTATATAGTGAAACTTGGAGGACCTAAGTACCCTCCTGCCGCTCCCTATATCTACGCGGAGAAGTTTCAGGATGGGAACAAGACGAAGGTGCGGATTTACTGGGAAGCAGTGACCGATACAATGGGGAATCCAATTAGCATTGATCATTATGATATTTATACCGCTACCGATCCTTCATACATTCCTGCCCCGGGAAACCTGCTTTCGTCGGAGACGGACACCTTTTACATTGAGACCAAGATGCCGATTACAGACAGATACTATCTTGTGTTTGCCGTAACACCTGATGCGGATACCTCAACGAAGTCGAATATGGGGTACGTATTGTACAAGTCGGTGAACGAGAACGT
>CBDUQV010000131.1:0-5884 GCA_965369615.1 uncultured bacterium
CCGGATTGTACGATGTCCAGGCTCGCATGATGGGTTACAACATCATAACGGTCAAGAACGTAAGGGTTGGGATTGACCAGACATCGACGGTAAACTTTGAGCTACCAATGGAAGTTATCAAGATGCCGGAGATTATTGTGTATGGAGAGCAAATGATTGAGCCTGATGTAACGTATTCAAAGGTTAAGATGACAGGTGAGGAAATAGCGAAAATGGCTGTTTCTGATCCGGTTGAAGCCTTGCTTACCAACACAAGCATGGTTATGGATCCCACACGACGGGAAATTCACGTTCGTGGCGGAAGAGGTGGTGAGGTCCTGTATCTTGTCGATGGAATGGAAGTGAGGGATCCGCTTGTTGGTGGAGGGCTTGCCATTAGAGTTGATGATACTCAGATTGATCAGATGGAGATGATCACCGGTGGATACAATGCAGAATACGGAAATGCGCAGTCAGCTATCGTTAACCTTATTACAAGGGAAGGAAGCGACAAAGGACATTCCGTGCAGCTTGCCTATAAGAATGATCATGTGTTCATGGAACAGGATTTTGATGGATATGGAAGAGCAAAAAACAGCTTCGGCAGTGATAAAGCAACATTGACTGCGGGTGGTCCTGAGCCTTTATCGAAGCACCTATTCCCTGCACTTGGTCTTAAGCTTCCATGGATGGTTACGTACTACATTTCAACAACGGGTGATTGGACAAATACGTACACACCCTATTCTCAAGAGACTAAGACTGATACGGGACGTATTCTTAACGGTGGGAGTCAGGATTTGAATAGCTTCCTCACCACCTACCTTCTCTGGGATAAGGTGAGGTTACGTGACAGAATGCGAAATGTCTATACCGGTAATTCGAAAATCGCTTGCAGGTTTTCTCCAACCGCTAAGATGACACTTGGTTACAGAAGGTCTTTCGAACGCCGCTATGACTACTCGCACCGGTTTAAGTATATTCCAGAGAACGCCTACCGGAGAAGCAAAAATACATACCAGATCGTTGCTGACTTGAACCATAGTATTTCAGGGAAAACATTTTATACGCTGGCAGTGAGTTACTTTCACACTTCCTATCTGCTAACTCCCGGTGGAAAAATGCCGAATGAGATTAATCATTACCCATCAACCAGTGATGATCCCACGGATAGAATCATCGGCTATCCTGGAATTGATGGAAGCAACGAGCCGTACGCTGATATTGCACGATACAACGGTATTTATGATTGGGGAGAGGCTTTTATTGATTTGAATAAGAACGGTTTCTGGGATGAAGGTGAACCATTCACCGACCAGGAGCAATTGAATTACCATTATGACATTGGTGAAAGATTCAGGGATTTCAATGGAGACGGTGAGTGGACCGGAAAGGAGCCCTTCTTCGACTATGGTCTGGATTCAATTCCTGGCACCTATGATGAGGGAGAAGGCGATGGTATCTGGCAGGTCTATGAGGTATTCGAGGATTACAATGGAAATGGTGTACGAGATAATGTTGAAGGAGACCAGTTCTATGATTACGGTTTCGACCAATGGGCTCAGTACCATAAGCGGTACACAAATTCTCTGACCTTCAAGGGTGATATAACAAGTCAGATCACCAAAGTTCACTATGTGAAAACCGGTTTTGAATTTAAGCGTTTCAGGATGAAACATGAGGAGATTCAGTACCCCTGGTACATGGATGAGTCAAGAGATCCGTTACCCCCTGGTCCATGGCCGCTCAGGGGAATCTTCAGGGATTACTTTACACGGCATCCTGCATGCGGTGCATACTATATCCAGGATAAAATTGAAACAAAAGGCATGATCATCAATCTGGGTCTCAGGCTTGATTTTATTTATGCAGGTCCGGAAGTACAGGAAGTGAGAAAAGAGGAATTTTCATTATTTGGTACCGAGATTCGTTTGAGTCCGCGATTTGGAATTTCGTTCCCCATCTCAGAGTTTGATAAAATGTACTTCTCATACGGTCATTTCTCCCAGGTACCAGAGTTCCAGTATTTCTATCAGGATACGACGCAGTTCAGTAGCGCAATACGATTGTATGGGAACCCGAATCTCCATTCAGAAGAGACAATTGCCTACCAGATAGGTGTTGTCCATGCATTCGGTAATAGAGCCAAGATGGAAGTAAGAGGTTTCTACAAAGACATTCGGAAATTAATTGACACTGAGAGCAGAGGATACGCACCCTTTACGTACCAGATCAGGGTGAATAAGGACTATGGGAGCGTACGGGGTGTCGAGCTGCATTTCGATGGAAGTCCCCAGCGTTTTGTTTCTTTATCGTTTGATTACAGCCTTATGTGGGCAATGGGTAAGAGTTCATCCGACAGACAGGGTTACGACTATGATTATCAGGGAATTCCATTGCCACTTCGTGAATATCCTCTTGACTGGGATCAGAGAAATTCAATTAGCACGGTTGTTGACTTGAGGTCTGCATCAGGTGAATTCCCCGTTCTCTTAGGTTTGTCTTTACCGGATAAATGGGGCATAAATATACTAACACAATTCGCAACGGGATTCCCCTATACGCCTGCTGCCGATTCAGCGGGTGGGAGGGCAATGCCGAATTCTGCGAGAAAGCCAAATACAACCAGCACAAATCTAAAAGCAACGAAGTGGTTCTTCCTTGGTCCATTGCGCTATGAATTCCTTGTTGAGATTAGGAATGTCTTTGATAGAAGTAACATTCTGCGGGTGTATAGTGGAACAGGACAACCGTGGGTGTCAGACAAGGAGGATTATGATGCCTGGTTGGAGGCGGGGAGTCCCGAAGATGAAAGACCGGGAACAGAGTATGATCTGAACCCTCAAAACTGGCAAGCGAGAAGAAATATGTTTATTGGTTTTTCACTTGGATACAGTTTCTAAATAAACAAACTGAAAGGAGGAGGTAAATGCTGGATCTTTTTAACCGAGGTGGATGGGCGATGTATCCACTGCTCCTGGCTGCTCTTATTTGTATTACATACATTATAGAGAGACTCATTACCCTGACCAGAGCACGAGCAAATCCAGCTCTCTTTGTTGATTATATTAAACAGGCGTTCGAACAGGGCGGTACCGAAGATGCTATTGCGCTCTGTAACCAGAATCCAAGTCCTGTAGCGCGAATATTCACTCCTGCACTTGAGAAATACGGGAAATACAAAGGCTCAAGTGATATGAAGACAATCCTTGAGGAATCTATTACTGCAGCAGGTTCTGTTGAACTTACCTTTCTTGACAGGGGAATGCTCGTTATCGCGGCAGTCGCTGGTGTTGCCCCGCTTATGGGGTTTCTTGGCACTGTGTCAGGAATGATAAGAGCATTTGATGCCATTGCTGCAGCCGGTACCATTGACCCCGTACTTGTTTCCTCCGGTATTTCAGAGGCTCTTATTACTACTGCAACCGGATTGATAATTGCGATTCCTGCTGCATCCGCTCATGTTTTCTTCACATCAAGGATAAATGCCTATACAAGAGCAATGGAACAGGCATCCAATGCATTGATAGAATTTCTCTTAGAAGAGGAGGAGAAGGGAGGATAAGGTGGAACTCCGAAAGAAGCGGCAGAGTCAGGCTGAAATTCCCACGTCATCAATGGCTGATATCGCTTTTCTCCTTATCGTTTTCTTTCTTGTCAGTACCATCTTCAGTAATGAGATGGGATTGCAGATACTGCTTCCTGAACATGGGGAAGAAATAAAGGTAAGAAAATCAAATCTTGCTCGGGTATACATTAATGAAACAGGGGATGTAAAGATTGATGGAGAACCCGTGCAACTCGCCAACATAGCTGACAGGGCGAAGGCAATGCTTGCTGCAAATGATAGCCTTATATTTTCCATCAAAACAAATCCTGCTGCAAAGTATGATTACATGGTGAGGGTTTTTGATAAATTGAAACACGGTGGTGCAGAGAGGATCAGTTTTGCGCCAAAGGGGCTTCCCAAAAGCCAGTAATCCCTTATGAGGAGATAAAGATGCGTTTTTCTAAGAAGAAGGAAGAAACTGCAGGTATTCCAACTGGTTCTATGGCAGATATTGCATTTCTTCTGATCTTTTTCTTTATGGTAACAACCGTATTTCGTGCGGAAAGGGGGCTTGAAGTAAAGCTTCCCGAGGCAGAGGAAGGACATAAGCTCCCCAACAAAGGTATTGTTCATATTTATGTATTAGGACAATCAATTTCAATAGATGATAACCATTACCGGATTGAACAGGTCTCCATAATCATGGCAAAAAAGATGCAGATCGATCTAAGTACCATAGTATCTCTTCGAATTGACGAGAACACTAAATATGATATTGTGGGTGAAATCTTTGAACAATTATCGGAAGCAAGTGCTCTCCGTGTTTCTCTTGCAACCGACAAGATGAGAGGGTGAGCCAATGGAAAAAAACACTGTTTTTGACCTGAAGGAAAGGTTTCCTCTGTATTTCAGAACGGGTATGCTCCTGGCAATTTTATTTTTTATTCTTGGTTTTTTATTCGCTCCTCATTACACATTGCATCCGTATGTTCCGCGTGTGGACAAAGCCTTACAGGTTGAGGTTGAACCTGAGCAACTTGAAGCGATTGAGGAACTTCCTCCTGCACCGAAACCTCAGTTGCCAGTGGAAGCAGAAAGTGAAGAGGAGATAGAAGCTGCAACGATTGAGAAGACTGCAGACTTTGAGACATTTGATAAGATGCCAATAGAACCGGAAGCAGAGACGCCTGAATTTGTTGCATACGACACACCACCCCGTCCAAAGAATTTTGTAAGACCGAGCTATCCGAATATTGCAAGGACGGCTGGGATAGAAGGAACGGTGATTCTTCAATTGCTTGTGGATACGAATGGAAAGGTTCTCGAGGCGAAGGTCTTAAAGAAATTACATCCTGAACTGGATAGGGCTGCACTTGATGCAGCGTACAAAACATCATTCTATCCTGCAAAGCAGAGGGACAAACCTGTAAAAGTATGGGTTAGTTATCCAATCAGGTTTGTGCTCTCAGAGTAATTTGAAAGAAGCAGTATGAGTAGAATTTCAGAACAGCCAATGGAATGTGTGATTTCATAAAAGCTGCTCTGTATGAATTGATGCTTAGTAAGTAATTCACTGGTGGGAGGAGCACGTGAAAAGAAAAATTGTTTTATGTATTGTGCCGTTTTTACTCTGTACAGTAGCTATTGGATACAGCACGGTGGATAGGTCTCAGGGACCACATGTATTTCCTCAGATGGCTGAGAGACCCACAACTCAGTACAAATTCCATGATGTGGGAAATATCTGGCTGACCGTTACAAACTTTGGTTTTTTCGGTAATTCAGGAAATTGGAAAATTTATGGCAAGAACTTCCCCTCCTGCGAATTTCCGGGGGGTTCACACGAAGATTACCTGTTCCAGGGCGCACTCTGGATTGGCGCCATAATTCAAACCTCTGATACAACAGCAGATACGTTGTGTTCTGTGGGTGCTGATGGTTGGCAATGGGATAATGAGTTCTGGCCTACCAGTGCCGATTCAGATACCATTTTTGTGAAGTCATCACGAGATCCTGATTCTGATGCTATTTCTGAGGAAGATTTCTTCATGGCATATACGGACGATTTTGTTGTCAATGCATCTCCAGCTGCTCACCGTTCCATGGGATTGAGAATTGAGCAAACCGACTATGCTTGGAGCTATGCATACAACCAGGATTTCGTCTTCCTCAAGTTCGATATGATAAGTATCAGCAGTTATACACTGAGCAAACTCTATTTTGGATTATACCTCGATGGAGATGTTGGACCGTGGGGACCTGATTATGATTGGACGGACAAAGCGCAGGATGACATTACGGGATTCAGACGTTGGAGGGACGATACCGATACTTTGTGGGCTTCTGGCTTCTACG
>CBDUQV010000132.1:0-5883 GCA_965369615.1 uncultured bacterium
CTGTATTGAATGATCTTGGGGCGATTAGCTCATCGATATTGTTGCCTTCAACATCTTTGCAATTGTAGCCGAACAATTCTGAAAAATTTATATTTGTTCTTATAATATTTGCGAAATTGTCAGTTATGACAATTGCTTCAGGTGAACTCTCAAACAGTTTCTCAAAATATGCTTTTCCAATTCGCAGCGCTTCTTCTGCTTGTTTTCGTTCTTCAATTTCCCTTTGCAAATTGTAATGTGTTTGAGCATTTTTGAGTGCGGTAGCTGCGAACGCTGCAAATGCCTCTGCAATTGCCACATCTTTATTGTCGAAATCAGAATTGAAACGATCCAAACACATGGCGCCAAGTACTGTATCATCGTTAATGAGTGGCGCAACAATTATCCGTTCTCCTTTTTCTTCCGGAGTTCCAGGGATTTGTTGTGCATCACTGTTAGAGTCGGCATCATTGAATATTAACGCTTTCTTTGCTTTTACTGCCTTACCGGTGAGGCATGTATCAATACTCAGACAGGTGGAAAGAACTTCCTTTTCATATTTTGGGTCAATGGCAACAACTGGTTTTAATATTTTTCCGCATTTCTCAAGAAGATATATTGCGCATGCATGCGCTGTGAGTATTTCCATTGCTCCGTTGCCAATTCTTGTTAGCACTTCTTCAATATTGAGCGTCTCGGTGAGACTCCGTGCTGTTTTGAGAAGGAGCTGCAGTTGAAAGTTTTTTCTCCTCAGTTGTTTCTCTGTTTTCATAGATTTCGGTATGTTTCTGGAAATGTCCATGTCTATATTTTTATTTGCCAAACTCACTGTTTTGAACTGAGTTTTGTAATCTTTCTTATGTACGTGTATTCTTGATTGTTTGTTGTAACAGTCATTTTTACAAAATAAACACCTGAGGGGAGAATTTTTCCTTCTTTTGATTTTCCGTCCCAGGATACGGAAGAGACGGGTGAAGAATGAGGAGTGAGAAGTGAAAAAGACTTTATCATTCTCCCGCTTACATCAAAGATACTCAGGTCAATGTTTTTGGCTGCTTTCGGTGAGCTGAATTTGAGATCTATGTTATCGGTAAAGGGGTTCGGAAAAGGACTGTGAAGGATTAGAAACCGAGTACTTTCTTGTTCACTCGACGCGCAGAGAGCTGTAATCTTGTATGCGTCATTGTAGTAGCACGTATTTCTCTTATTGGCTCGTGCTTTGCTCCACATCTCATTTTTACTCAAGCGCGCATTGATAGTATCCCAGACATACAGTTTTTTATCGCTGCCTTTCAGAACAAGATTGAGGGCTCCATCCTTGTCGATATCAGCAATTGCTGTTGTGGCATACGATCCATCCCCAAAGAATAGTGGGAAGCCCGCAATATACTCGCCTTTATAATTATAGGCATATAAAAAGCCTTCAAGCGTGTTGATGAGTATATCCTTTTTGCCATCATTGTTAATGTCAGCCAGAATCGGAGACAGGTAGTAGTTTGATACATTTTCAGTTTCATCTTTTGAAAACAGAAGCTCACCATTATGGTCAAAGACAGACATTTGATTCGCGGTTGTTGAGACCGCAATTTCCAGACCTGGATCTTCGTTAATATCTCCAATAGCCGGAATTCCGCCTATGCGATTGCCGACAATTACTGGCCAGCCTGTTTTCAGTGTCCCATCAGAATGATAAACATATACTCTACCGGAACTTGTGCCAACGATGATTTCAACTTTTCCATCTTCATCGAGATCTGCAAGGGCTAAACCTGAATAAATTTGTCCGCCGGGTGTTTGTGGCCAACCACTTTTTTGTTCTCCTTTATGATTAAAGCTGTAAATCGTCCCATTGGAGCTTGCGATCACAATATCTGTTTCAGTATCGTTATCAATATCAGCTACTGCAATACAGATCGGCTTTGTAACATCGACAGGCCATCCATTCACTAAACTCCCATCAGCATTCCAGAAATAAACTTTGAAGAGGAAACCCATGCCAATCTCGTATTCAGTATCATTATCAATATCAGCAATAACCGGAGAGGAAAAAACCTCTCCACAATTTTTCTTTGGCCATTTTCCGGGAAGGAATTGGGAACCATCGCCATGATAAATATTTACGCTGATTGAATCAAATACGCCACCCCCAATGATTATCTCGTCACAACCATCTTTATCAATATCGCAGATTGCAGGTGAATTTTCAATTCTGAAACCAGTATTCTTTGGCCATCCGGTGACCCTGGTTCCGTCATGGTTGTATGCATAAATATTGTTATCATTCGAACCCACAATAATCTCATATTTTCCATCTCCATCAATATCGCCAAAACTGGGTGAAGACCTGTCGTAAAACCGTTTATTACTGTGAAAGGTAATTCCTCCGGAACCGATATCTACTGGCCAGCCATGGAGGAGAGCAGGATTTGGCATGGCTGCAAGCGAATCTGAAAGAACACTTTCATTGAAAGATGAATCAACTGTAGCAATGGCATAATAGTGATACTTCCCGGGGGTGACATTGAGGTCTTCATAACTAAAATAGGCTAAAGGATCCTCAGTAATTTTCTCCCAGAATTTTCCTTCATTTTTGTAGATGACATATCCCAGGATATCGTCATCAGAAGCTTTTCTCCAGGTAATTTTTATGCTATTCTGTTTTGACTCACATGCAAGTGAATCAACACTTGAGGGAGCCTTAAATTCAATGTTTTGTGAATAAAGGTTGGTATTGCCATCACGAATTTCAATTGTGAAATCGGCATCCAATCCACAACTTGAAGTGAATACAAAAGCATCACTGCTTTCCACACTACTGTATGGAACTATTGAATCAATAAATACTGTTGAATCGGTAATCTGCACGTTGGAGTTTGTTGTTTTTAGACACACCTGTATTTCGTGAGCAGTGAAATCTCCACAGTTCGTTACCTTGATTGATGGAACTTGAATTGTTTGAGAGAAAACACTAAGTGAAGCGACTGAGTTGATGATTAAGGATGAATGTCCTCTATAACAAAGGGATTGATTTCCTGTTCGTATCTGTAGTGTATCAAGCCATTCATGTAGATTATTGTCATACATGGTGCAGATGAGGTTGATTATTCTCTCAGGGGGACAGGCTTGTTGAACCGTTATGGTGAATTTGGTGCTTGTTACAGTTGTTTGAGCTGGAATATCTCCACACTTAACAAGAGGATGAGAGATAATTACATACGGATCGGTGCTACTCACAACTGCTTGAACGTTTTCTGCCATTCTGGTTCCTGTGTTCCTGATCGACAGGCTCATCTGCTTTTCTTCGCCAGGTCTCAATAGATAATCACCATTGAGGAGGGAAAGATACGGTTCATATAGAGGTTGCACCTGTATTGAATCAACGTAGGGAAAGGTGTTTCTACTGGATACCGAAAGAAAAACCTTGCCAGAGTTTATGCACTTTAAATATATAGAGGCTCTCCCTTCTTGATCGGTAAGCGTAATTCTGATAATATCCTCATCTGGTTTTATGAGAACAATACGCGCATCTTCAACGGGGTATCCATCTTTTGAAACAAAGAAGCCGATTGAATCCACCGGTACAATCAATGATTTCTTATGATTTACCGTTAATACACGCGGTACGTCAGTCCATATAAAAATAGTTGGGTCGCCGAGAAGATTCATGCTAACCTGGTAGTAGAGTGAGTTATACAGAGTGCTTGCAAAGGATGCACCAAGATTGGTCACGGAATCCAGGAAGATCGATTTGAAAAAGGCATAATTCTGGAACATTTGACTTGTCCATCCTGTCCTTGAATTACCGATGTATGCAAGTCCTCCTGGTGAATTTACAAAATGCTCTGATACCGAATTCATGTCAAAAGAGTTAGAATTGCAGCTTATTGACCAGAGTATGGAAGGTTTTGTTGCATTTGTTAGTGCATCCGCATCGTCCCAGTGGAAGTATCCCCCTCCACTCAATACTCCCGTTCCAATCGCATCATATGCTCCATGGTCAAGATGGTTGATTATATTGTATCCATTATTGATATTTGCACAGGTATTTGCTCTGTTGAGTAATTCATCACCTATCCATCGCGGAGGAGTTTGAACCGTATCATTCTGTGGGGCATACAATCTATGCGGCTCAAAACTTTGAGGTAGGAAATTTTCAATAATATATTCGCTGTTAATGGCGCCCCATCCATCGGTTCCTCCGGAATAGATCGATGCACCGAGAAACAGTACTTTTTGAATAGAGGATGTATCGACATTGAGTTCATATGTAATGACCCTCTCCAAGTAATGGTAAACTTCCTGTGGATTCTCAACAGGGATTCTTCCAACAAAAATGTCAGGGTTACCATCAACACTATCAATGTTTACATTGTATTGATATTCGCAGAAGAGTCCGTCACCATCAGCATCCCAGTCACCATCCAGGTCAGCATAGTAAAGGTCTGTTGGAATTATGCCATTCCATTGCCAGGTATGAAAGTGAGCGTATCGCGTGGGAACAACATTGATATCTCCTCCAAGGAGAACCCATGAAATTCCCCAATGACAATAAGCGTCTTTGATAAAATTGCGAATCCTTTCTTGAATGTCTCTTCCGTTATAGTGATCTTTGATCCATTCCTTGGTTACGACTGACGCAATGATCCCCCTCTTCGTTTTCATGTCTGCAAAACCCTCAAAGGCTAAAGAAAGATAATCACTGGTGATGATTATGAAGTCTTTTGGCATATCTCCCTGTGAGGGTTGTGATAGTTTCTGCTCAGGATTTTGTTTGCTATAGTCCACCGATTCTTGTTTTGGCGAAAGCCAACAATATTCTTCTTTATTGAAAATGTTTTGTGTTATTACTTTATCAATGTGCCGTTGGGAAAGCGTTGTTCTTTTGGAGGGAGGGCTCATGGGAATGCGACTTTCAGATAGAACCAATTTAAACGAAATTTCAGTTACAAAATTAACTATTCCTTCTTCTGGTATATAGATGAGTGGTGTAATACGTAATGCAATGATTTTATTCCCGGCAATGTTCCGCTCTTCGATGATCTCAACACATGTTTCCGGATATTGATCAAAACTCGAATAAAGGGATTCGTTCATAGCAAATTCATGATTTACCGGTATACCGGTAAGAGGAACTGGAGGTTGCGCTGGATAGAGTTTATAATATCCACTGAGCGGCATATATATACAATTAATAACTTCGATTTTTAGACATGCTTTACATGGAGGTATGAGTATCTCGATTCTCTTATACGGAAGGAGCGGTTTTCCCGGTTCGCCATCAAGCAAACAGCCTTTTATGCGCACGATATCAAATGATTCACATTTATTGAAGGTAAGATTATTCTCATCAAATTGAACTGTATACATTTGTTGTGCGGTAAGCATACTTGTTAAGAGTAAGAAGAGGAAAATACTTTTTGCTATTTGATATTTCATTTGCTTCCTCCTTATATTTTACACTTATGAATTGCAAGTATTGTGCCAGCATATTTAACAAGAGTATCATCAGTAAAAGAAATGACTTACAGAAGCATTGCAAAATTGATATAAGAAATACTGTGCACGAGAAATGAACATGTTGTTAGGATTTCAGTCTACTCTGTCACTGCATGGTTCAGGTGGTGCTCTCAAGATGGGCGATACATAAATGCTGCGATAACAAGGAAATATGTGTGAATGAGCTGAATAGAGCAAAGGTGGGCACTATGTTGATGTTCGTATTTTGTTCATTGTGTTGAGAATCTTGACGGATTGGAAAGTGTGGATAATTTATAAGTATAATGAACAAATGAGTTAACGTATGGCATTAAACTTGCACAGAGTAATGATAAAACAAAAAGGAGGAAGTATGAAAAAAATACTGATAGCCGATGATGACCCTAACATTAGATTGATTTTTCAAAC
>CBDUQV010000133.1:0-5851 GCA_965369615.1 uncultured bacterium
CCAGCAATAGTCAGTGTCGATGCTTTTATTATCAGTCACTCAATGGAAAGGCTTGAAATGCTTCCCAATGAGGAAGTTCAGAAATTTATCGGCGAGCATAAAAAACCCTACGATCTGCTGGATGTTGACAACCCCATCACTTTGGGGGGGCTGGATCTTCAGGACTTCTTTTTTGAGCATAAACGAGCAGAAATAGAGGCAATGAAAGAAGCAAAAGCAGCAATTATTGAGGTTGGTAAGGAATTCGGAAAGGAATTCGGAACCACATACAAATTTTTTGAAGAATACAAGATGGAAGACGCAGACATTGCAATTATTGCCCTTGGCTCTACATGCGGAACAACAAAGGTCGTCGTGGACGAACTCAGAAAGAAAGGCATGAAAGTAGGATTATTCAAGATCAGGGTCTTCAGACCTCTCGCCCACAAAGAAATTATAAAAGCCCTTGAGAATATTAAAGCAATTGCAGTACTTGACAGGGCTGATGGTATGAGTTCATTTGGCGGTCCGGTTTTTCATGAAATCAGATCATGCCTGTATGAAGTCAAAAAAAGACCCATTCTGGTAAATTACATTTACGGTCTCGGTGGAAGAGATATTTTTCCAGAAGACATTGAGAGCGTATACAAAAATCTTGAAAAAATTGCTGACAAAGAAGAGGCTAAAACCCTTATTAACTACCTCGGTGTAAGAGAATAGGAGGATTAATGCCAAGTTTGAAACAACTATCAGCTCAAAAAGACCTTTTTGCAGGTGGACACCGAGCCTGCGCAGGATGCGCCGCAAGTGTCATACTAAGACAGGTTGCTCTCATTGCCGGTAAGGACACGATCTTCGTCGGTGCAACAGGATGCATGGAAGTAGTTTCGACCATCTTCCCCTACACCGCATGGAAAGTTCCTTTTCTTCACAACGCTTTTGAAAATTCAGCTGCAACGGGAAGCGGTATTGAAGCAATGTACAGATCACTCAAAAAGAGAGGAAAAATAACCAAAAAAATAAATATTATTTCGTTTGGTGGCGATGGTGGTACATACGATATCGGGTTCCAATCGCTTTCCGGGGCAATGGAAAGACGACACAATATGCTTTACCTCTGTTACAACAACGAAGCATATATGAATACAGGTATCCAACGCTCAAGTGCCACCCCCTTTGGAGCTCACACCACAACATCTCCTGCAGGAACTGTTATCCCGGGAAAGCAACAATTTCCAAAAGACCTGACAGAAGCAATAGCTGCTCACGATATACCCTATGTGGCTCAAGCTGCACCACATAATTGGGTTGACTTCACAAAAAAAGTCGAAAAGGCGCTTACCATAGAAGGTCCGACTTTCATCAATATTCTCTCACCCTGTCCGCTTGGATGGGTTTATCCCCCACATCTTACAATAAAAATATCAAAACTTGCAGCCGAGACATGCTTCTGGCCATTGTATGAGGTTGAATATGGAGTTCATAAAATCAACTTCAAACCCAAAGAGAAAAAACCGCTCATCGAGTGGTTGAAGTCCCAGGGCAGATTCAAACACCTTCTTAGCGAAAACAACAAACACATTATTGAAGCTGCACAGAAAGAGGTTGAGAGAAAATGGAACCGTCTTCTGAAGATGGCTGAAGCAAAAATTTAGTTGCTCAGTCGCACGTGAATTGAGAGAAAACCGGAGGATTTTGAGGAGCTGTTCGTAATAAAACAATTAATAACGCGTTGAAAGTGTAACAACCAATATGCCTTTTGAAAGTGTTAATATATTTGAGCAGGATTTCTGGGAGATAAACGAAAATCTCGAATTGTTGCGAAAAGACTCCAATGCAGAGAGTATTATCCTGATCGATAAAGCAGGGCAACTCATTACCAGTGCGGGTGACATATCTGCTATGGATATGTCAGCATTTGCTTCCCTTTCAGCAGCTGATTTTGCTGCAACAAGCCAGCTTGCAACTCTCATTGGCGAAACTGAGTTTAATACATTATTCCATCAGGGGAAGAACCTGAGCCTTCATGTTTCTGTTATTGCACAAAGTGTTATTCTTGTGGTGATATTCAGCGGCAAAACAACTCTTGGGCTGATCCGACTTAAGGTGAACGTATACACTCAAAAACTCGATGAAATATTTAAAAGAATATTTGGTAAATTAGGAGCTGCAAAAGAAAAAAGGGAAGAATCATTCGATGATGACTTCTTTAATGAAGCAGACAACGAAATCGATAACCTTTTTACATAGAATAAAATGTCACTCATAAACTATGCATCGCGGGAAATAAATTGCAAGATTGTATACTATGGGCCCGGCCTTGGTGGAAAAACAACAAACATCAAGTATATCTATTCTAAGATTTTGCCAGGTATCCGGGGAAAACTGATAAGTCTCGCAACAGAACTTGACAGAACACTCTTTTTTGATTTTCTTCCCGTTGATGTTGGAACAATCAAAGGATTTAAGACACGCTTCCATTTATATACGGTACCGGGACAGGTCTATTACAACGCCTCACGTAAACTGATACTCAAAGGTGTTGATGGTATCATCTTCGTTGCAGATTCGCAAATTGAACGTTTTGACGATAATATAATTAGTATGGAAAACATGCAGGATAACCTTGAGATGATCGGATTGACCACGCTGAGTCTCCCGCTCGTAATACAATACAACAAAAGAGATCTCCCCAATATTTCACCAATCGAAAAACTTCAAAGTGTTCTGAACCCTACCAACGCGCTTTATCTCGAAGCAGTCGCAACTGAAGGAATTGGTGTCTTCAATACCTTAAAAACCTGCAGCAAACTTGTCATTAGAACCCTGAGTAGATAAAATTTGGCTACAATGGCAGAGGTCATTAGGTTAGAGTACTTTAGTTGTGCTGCAGCCCTCTCTGCTGATTCAAAGTCGCTCGATATGAGTTATATCTGCCCGTCTTGCGGTCCAACGAACTATAAACCACTCTCTTTCAAGGATTTCCAGAACATAATGCAGGAATCTCTTGATGCCGAAATCCAATCTTACCCTCATTGTGGATATGAGAATAAGAAGGGAGCATAGTATGGCAGGAGAAATAAGAGCACATATAACTGAAGCAGTGAAAAGTATTGCCGACTCTTCCTGGCGAGGCAGAGAACATACAGCAGAAGAGATTGCTCATGATATAAAAAATTTTCTTGATGAAGAAGAAGAGGATATCATTACTGAAACCGAGTGGCAAGAAATTTTTGATCTGTTCCCCATCATGGATCTATCAGGAAAAATCTTCCAAATCAAGGACTCATTCGTAAATGAATATGGTTACGGCAAAGAAAAAATTGTAGCAGAAACTGCAACGACCGCTCCGGAAACTGAGGTTGATTCCCCTGAGAAGATTCTCCTAAAATCGAGCGACCCCATCATTCAGGAACAGGAACTGGTGAAACAATTGCGGGAAATAAGGAAAAGTGGGGTAAAAAGGATTGTCGAATTGTATCAAGAAGTATTCCCGAATTCAGTAGTAGCGCCATCTGATAAAGAACTTATTGATTTTATTAAGAACAAGATGCTTGCATTAAAAGACAACAGAAGAACTGTAATCATTGCGCTTCAGAGAATTGTGGGATTGGAAAAAATACGAAGGGTTTTCGATATCTTAGAGGAAAAAAGACCCTTTGACAGCAAAATGGAACTCTTTGAGCAATGGCTCAAGAAGCAAAAAACTGAATAACGCATCAAAAAGGAGGCATGATGCATAAGAGACTTTTCATTCCTGGACCGACGGAAGTGAGCAAGGATATCCTTGATGTAATGGGAACACCAATGATAGGTCATCGGAGCAAAGAATTCAGCGAATTGTATGATTCTGTAATTCCGAAGGTAAAAAAGGTGTTGTATACGGATAACAAAGTCTTTCTCTCCACATCATCGGCAACGGGGCTCATGGAAGGTGCAATCAGAAATTGTGTGAAGGACCGTGCACTCAATCTTGTCTGCGGCGCCTTCAGCAAACGGTGGCATCTGATCACCAAGGCTAATGGAAAGGAAGCAGATGCTGTGGAAGTTGAAATGGGACAGGCAAATACTGCTGAAATGGTCAAGGATGCTCTGAAAACAGGGAAATACGACGCGGTAACCCTTGTCCACAATGAAACCTCTACCGGCGTAATGAATCCTATTGAAGAAATTGCGGAGGTCATAAAGGAATTCCCTGATGTCTGCTTTCTTGTCGATGCCGTTAGTTCAATGACGGGTGTGAAAATTGAGGTGGATAAATTAGGCATTGATGTATGTCTGGCAGGTGTTCAGAAGTGTTTCGCATTGCCACCTGGATTTGCCATCTGCTCCGTGAGCGAGAAGGCATTAAAGAAAGCAGAAACCGTAGAAAATAGGGGATACTACTTCGATTTTCTCACCTTCCTGAAGTACGATGGCAAGCACCAGACACCAACAACACCGGTGATTTCACTCATCTATGCGCTCGATAAGCAACTCGATAAGATGTTCGAGGAAGGACTTGAGAACAGGTACAAACGTCATCTTGACATGGCACATTTTATCAGGGATTGGACCAAGCAGTATTTCGATTTTTTCCCTGATGAAAAATACCTGTCAGTAACACTCACAGCGATAAATAACACGCGTGGTATAAGCGTTGCTGATCTAAATTCCGAACTCGGGAAGAGGGGAGCGATGATTTCTAACGGCTATGGAAAATTAAAGGAGAAATCGTTCAGGATCGGCCATATGGGTGACTGGACACTTGATGATATGAAATGGTTAACTACAAACATCAATGAAATCCTCGGCCTCAAAGCATAAAACTGTTATTACAACGAACAAAAGGAGGAAAAAATGAAAGTACTGATCTGCGATCCCGTCCCGGAGACAGCCATCAACAAAATGAAAGAGGGAGGGAATGATGTCGATGTAAGATCGGATATTACTCCCGAGGAACTCGAAAAAGTTATTCCCGATTATGAAGTGATGGTCGTTCGGGGCAGAACAAAAGTAAGGAAACCTTTGCTCGAAAAGGCAAAGAATCTGAAGCTCATTGTACGGGGCGGTGTTGGCATTGATAATATCGACCATGAAGATGCCAAGAAAATGGGCATTGAGGTGCGGAATACCCCTTCAGCGAGTTCTGCATCAGTTGCCGAACTCGCCATTGGCCATATGTTCGGTCTCGCACGTCACATACCACGCGGCACTGCGTCAATGAAATCGGGAGAATGGATCAAGAAGAGATTAAAAGGTACAGAACTGGCTGGAAAGACTCTCGGTATCGTGGGAATCGGAAGAATAGGAAAAGAAGCAGCAAAGAGGGCATCAGCCCTTGGCATGACTGTTGTTGCGTACGATCCCTATCTCAAAGAGAGTGGCATGGAGGATGTCTCGATGCTTACGTTTGATGATCTCCTCGGAAAATCGGATTATATCTCGCTCCATATCCCCCATACCGATGAAACCCACTACCTCTTCTCAACAGAGCAATTCGACAAGATGAAGGAGAGTGCTTACCTTGTCAATTGCGCACGAGGCGGAGTGGTCGATGAAGAAGCTCTCCATGACGCGTTATCAAACGGAAAGATCGCGGGAGCAGCCTTTGATGTCTTTGAAACAGAGCCGCCCGGCGAGAGCAAACTCTTCACACTCGATAACTTCTTCAGCACCCCGCATATCGGCGCATCAACAAAGGAAGGTCAGGGTAGGGTGGGCGACGAAGTCGCAAAAATCATCAACGAATTTGGGAAATAAAAAGCTTTAGATTCTGTAGCAACAGGCTTCAGAGACTGTGCCAGAATGAGAACTCAAATATGGTAGCCGCAACCTTTAGGTTACGTAACTTAATATATTTGTTGTAGTTAAGCTCGCAGGCTAAAGCCTG
>CBDUQV010000134.1:0-5836 GCA_965369615.1 uncultured bacterium
GCAGTATTTCCTGTTTGATAAGGATGGCTGTAATTGCAAGAATCCCGCCAAGGGCAAGGGATCCCGTATCGCCCATAAAAACCTGTGCAGGATATGAGTTGAACCAGAGAAATCCAAGCGCTGCTCCTGCTATTGATACACAGGGAATTGTCAACTCACCACTTCCTGGCACAGATAGGATATTGAGATATTCACTTATATTTACATTTCCCGTAATGTAACACAGCACGCCATATCCGATAGCGGTAACAACAATGAGACCGGTCGCAAGACCATCAAGACCATCGGTGATATTAACCGCATTAGAAGTTCCGATGATTACAAATATTATAAATGGAGTATAGAAGATACCCATATTAAGAAAGACATTCTTAAGAAAGAGTACACTTGTCATATTTTCGTAACCTGCTACCTGGGGTTTGAATGTCAGGATAAGTCCCAGCGTAAGACCAATGACAAATTGACCGAGCAATTTCGTTCTGGCACTGAGACCGGTCTTCCTCCTTACCTTTAGAACATCATCAATAATGCCAATCCCTCCGAGCCAGAGGAGAGAAAACAAAACAATGAGAATGTATCGATTGCCCAGATCAGCCCAGAGGAAAATAGAGATGGTGATGCTCACAAGCATAATGATACCACCCATAGTTGGTGTCCCCTTCTTGCTTCGATGGATGTCTTCAAGGTATGGCCTGAGATTGTCCCTGATGCCTACCTTTTTGAGCCACCTGATCAAAGGCGGACCCAGGATAAAACAGAGGACCAACGATGTCACGGCAGCATAACTCGCTCGAAATGTTATGTATCTGAAAACATTCAGAAACGAAAAATGCGCTTTCAATGGCTCCAGTAACAAATAAAGCAATTTATGTTCTTCCCTTCAAGCTTTTGATGAGTGCATCCGCAACGAAATCAAACCTGTTATTATGTGAAGCTTTGATGAGCACAATATCTCCCTTTTTAGCCGTTCGCACCAGCTTCCTTATCATCTTTTCTCTGTCTAAAAAATGAAATACCTTTCCGCTAAAACCATTATTTTCAAAACCCTTTTGTATAGAACGGGAAAGCGGTCCATAGAGGAAAACAAAATCGAAACCGTGCTGTCGCAAACTCCGTCCCACTTCTCTGTGGAATACCGGAGATTGTTTGCCAAGTTCAAGCATGTCTCCCAGGCAGGCTATTTTTCGCTTTCCTTCCTCTCGGGCTGCTATGCGTATTGCAGCAGCCATTGAATCGGGATTTGCATTGTAACTATCATCGTAGAGGGTAACCCCTGCTATCGATATCCTGTTCAACCTAAACTTTTCCGTCCTGACCGTACGTAACCGCCTCTTCATTTCTTTACTCCCGAGCCCCAAAAGACTCGAAACAGCGATTGCAGCCAGACTGTTATATATATTTATCTTTCCAAGCAAAGGAACACAAAATCCACTTTCTCCATTCACGGAGAATGTTGATCCCTGTTTCCCCATTTGTATCGAACCTGCTATAAAATCAGCCTTATTATCGATCCCATATGTTATAATTGATGCTTTTGTCTTCCTCTGTATCTTCATAACGTAAGGGTCATCTGCATTTAGAACCGCAACATCTCTTTGTTTCAGGTGTTGAAGAAGTTCTGCCTTCGCAGCCGCAACATTCCCCAGTGAACCAAGAAATTCAAGATGCCCTCTTCCCACATTGGTAATCACACCCATATCAGGATCAGCAATTTGCGCAAGCCTCTTTATTTCTCCACGTCTATTCATTGCCATTTCAATAATCGCAATTTCCGTCTTATCCTCTATCTGAAGTACGGCAAAAGGAAGACCGACCAGGTTGTTATAATTCTTCATCGATTCACAACACAGGAAATGACCTTTGAGAAGATGCGCCGCAATCCTTCTGGTTGTTGTCTTTCCACTGGTGCCTGTTATGGCAACACATCGCACTGTAAACTGTTGTCTCCACCTTCTTGCAACATCACCAAGGGCAGCAAGTGTATCTTGTACCTTTATGTAACCATCTTTCAATCCGCAATCCTTCTTTACAACTACACATGATGCACCATTTTTCAAGGCATCCTTACAGAACGCGTGACCATCAAACACTTCGCCTCTTATTGCAAAAAAGACCTCGCCTTTTTTAATGGTCCGTGAATCAACAGAAATACCGGTGATACGTCTCCGTCGACCGTTCAGCTTTCCTCCCGTGGCTTTCAGCAGGAAATCAAATGTTAAACCTTTTACTCTCATCTTTTCCCTTTTTACGTTTTCTTATGATATCCTCGGCTACTTCCCTATCACTAAAAGGAATGCGCTTCCCCATTATTTCCTGATACATTTCATGTCCCTTTCCAGCAATTATAACGGTATCACCCTTTTGTGCCATGGCAATTGAAACCTCTATTGCCTTTCTTCTATCTATTTCAATGGTAACTTTTTTACCATTTATTCCTTTTGCTATATCATTAATGATTGCTTCCGGTTTCTCACTTCGCGGATTGTCCGATGTGAGAATAACTCTATCACAGAGGGATGCCGCAGTTTTGCCCATTTCAGCTCTCTTCCCTTCATCCCGATCACCGCCTGCACCAAGAACACAAATAAGGTTGCGCTTCGTGAGTTCCCGCTCAGCGGTTAAAAGGTTGAATAGGGCATCGGGAGTATGCGCATAATCAATAACACAGGTAAATCCAAGTCCCGTATCAATCTTCTCCCCTCTCCCCTGAACGCCACGAAAAGAACCAATGGCATGCTCGATCTGCTTTGCACTTAAGCCAATATGGTAAGAACAGGCAAATGCGGGAATGACATTGTATGCATTATATCGTCCGCGAAGTGGAGCCATCAGGCGAAATCGTTTACCATTATGGTTAATAGTCATTTCAATTCCACGTTCATTGATATTTCGAATCTCTCCGGTAAAATCTGCCTTTTCTCGTATTCCATAGGTAAAACAACCAGAAGAAACATTCTGAATAAAAGTATCGCGTTCCTGAATATCACTATTGATAAATGCAGTTGCTTCCTTTTTGAGCCCCTTGAAAAAAAGCAACTTTGTTTGAACATAATCATTAAACGTTTTATGGAAATCAAGATGGTCTCGTGAAATATTGGTAAGAATCCCTACATCAAAGTCTATAGTACTGATTCGCCCCATCGCGATACCATGTGAAGAAACCTCCATGACACAAACTTCTATACAGGAATCAACCATCGTTCTCATAATTCTCTGAAGCCAGAGCGATTCTGGAGTCGTATTGGGCAGGTCAATTTTCGTCTTGTCGATAAAACAACCAAGGGTACCAATTAATCCAGCCTTCATCCCTGCACAATCGAAAATGTGTTTGATCAAGAACGTTGTGGTTGTCTTTCCATTTGTCCCTGTAACACCAATAACAGTCAGCTTCTTTGAGGGAAACGCAAAAAAATGTGATGAAACAACTGCAAGTTCCTTTCGTGCATCGGCCACGAGAATGACTGGAACTGCTGTAATCTCTGTGTCATTCTCAACCACACACGCATCTGCACCATGCTCTATCGCATCCTTCAAAAATTGGTGACCATCGGTCTTCTCACCATGCAGGGCAAAGAACAATGTGCCGTTTGTTACTTCTCTTGACTCGTAAGCAATAGTTTCTATTTCCTTTTCGCTGAAATTTTTTACCCGGGCAGAATCAATGACCTTAATTATCTTTGACAGTTTCATGCGATTCCATTTTTGTATTTTTTGCAGCAAGAGCACAAACGATTTTGTTATGGTACTCATTGAACAGAAGGATCCGCTGCGCAATTTTCCGAAAGAGTGGTGCTGCTATATATCCGCCCCAGTGCACTCCTTTTGGTTCATCAATAAAAACACCAATGAGTAACTGAGGATCCTGAACCGGTATGAACCCGATAAAGGAGGCAATATATTCCCCTTTTTCGTATCCGATTAACGGTTTGCTTTTTTCCGATGTCCCGGTTTTGCCGGCAATTTCTATTCCTTCAATTTTCGCAAATTTCCCCGTTCCATAATTAACCACTCCAGCAAGCAACTTCTTGAGTACTTGCGATGTTTCAGATTTCATGACCCGTCGCACCACAACAGGTTCTGAGGTAAAAAGTGTGTCTCCCCCCGCTGAGATAATCGATTTGACCACAGTTGGTTTCAATAAAATTCCACCATTGGCTATCGCGCTGTATGCGTACACAAGCTGCAGCGCGGTAACCGAGACTCCCTGTCCGAATGATACCGTTGCAAACCTGAGCGGCGTCCACTCAAATGGGTTTCCTACATGCCCTTTTTCCTCGCCAGGAAGCCTGATTTTTGTTCTCGCGCCAAACCCAAATGCTCTTACATAACAGTAGAACTTCTTCATGCCAATTTTTTGGCTTATCTTCACAGCTGCTACATTGCTCGAATGCTGAATAAATTCAACAAAGGTAAGGGCTCCATGTTCCTCCGCATCCTTTATTTTAACCTTGCCTATTGCTATCACACCCTCGCCGCCCTCCACTATATCGTTCAGGTTGAACAATTGTTCCTCAATTGAAGCGGTGGCTGTAACAATCTTAAAAGTTGAACCCGGTTCAAACAACTCGGCTATTGCACGATTGACCCAGAGCTTCCTATCATACTTTAGGGGATGGTTCGGGTCATAGCTGGGTAGGTTTACCATTGCAAGAATTTCTCCCGTTTGTGGATTAATTACTATAACAATTCCACTCTTTGCTGAAGAACTTGCAAGCACCTTTTCGAGTTCCGATAGTACAATTGATTGTATATCAATATCAATGGTAAGAACAATGTCTTTTCCGCTGCATGCATTTTTTACCGGAAGCGCAGGATGCGGATACAGAACACCCATCGGGGATTTCCGCAAATACGCCCATCCTGGTTTTCCTCCGAGGAGACTATCGAATTCGAATTCAAGCCCCTCCAATCCAAAATACTCGGTTCCGGTAAAACCTACAAAAGAGGAACACAGGATGCCGTATGGATAGTATCTTTTTCTATCCTGCAAAAGCTCAATACCTTCGATTTCCTTCACAGCCTTCTGTGGTTTCCCGTCCAGATTTCTCTTTATATACACAAAGCTCCTTTTCTTGAAATTACGGTACAGATCATTATATGACCCGTAGCCGTGTTCCGCCAGGAGTTCCGCTGCCCTTTTTCTGTCCTTCATCTTCTTGGGAAATGCCACCAGGGTTTCTGTTTTCAGGTTTGTGGCTATGAGTTTGCCCTTTCTGTCGTAAATCTTTCCTCTCTGCGGATAGCAGATAATTTTCTCAACGCCCTGTTTTCGTGATTTTTTTGCATAATAGTTTCTGCGGAAAATCTGGATGAAGCCCAGGCGCAAAAAGAAAAAAACCCAGAGAACAATAAGTAACAAAATGACAATCCGAAACCTGATTCTATTTTCTTTCATAATTCAATGAATACAGCCCATATCACCTATATGGATATCCGCTCTGGTCCTTGCTTAAATTATTCCATACGTATGTACCTTATTTCCTTCGTTGAAGGGTATCGCATATTGAGCTGCTCTTTTGCAATCTTTTCAATTCTTATTATGGAAGTGAGCTTTAAATATTCCAATCGCAAATGCTCAACTTGATTCTGAAGAATGTCTAATTTCTTTTCTTTTTTTGAAAGAACTAAGGTCAGCTGAACAGCCGTGGCTCTCTCCCATACATAAAAAACGCCGAGGAGAACAAATCCGATGAAAATGAGGAGTATAAAAAAAAACACCTTATCCATTTCCCTCCATATCCGATTCATGAATGGTCTCCAGTTCAGCGTACTCATCTGAAATTATCTGGTTGGTCAGCTCTGCACGTTTATTGATTACCCTGAGACGTGCACTCCG
>CBDUQV010000135.1:0-5824 GCA_965369615.1 uncultured bacterium
GAAAGGATTACTCAGAATGACACCTTTTTCAAACCTGTCCTCAAGAGAAGCGAAGGAATGACAGTAAAGATAATGAAGATACATTACACTAAGATGTTCTTCTTCTCGTATCCTTTTCTTTCTTTTTTCTAAGTAGATTCCGGTCTGCAAACCCAAGTATTTCTTCTGATGTCTTTCCATCTTCAGGAAAAGAAGCCTCGCCTATTGTTCCCATTAAACCTATCTGCTTGTTCTGAACCTTAAATGTATGCTTTTTTAAATTATTGACAAATCTAACAATGAAATGCTCTGCATCCATTTTACCTGTTTCTGGAAGAACGATTACAAATTCGTCGCCGCCATATCGAGTAACCGTGTCAACCTTTCTTGTATTATCCAACAGAAACTTACCATACAACCTGAGCAGTTCATCTCCCATCAGATGACCGTATTTGTCGTTGTGCTCCTTAAAATTATCTATGTCAATAATGAGCATAGAAAAACTAAGATCGTACCGCTTTGCCCTTTCTATCTCAAGCTGAAGCACATTATACAAATGACGTATATTGTACAACCCGGTCATCGGGTCCGTTATAGCCATTTTTCTTGTTTCTTCGTACAGTTGACTGTTTTCTATCGCTACGGCAGTCTGGTTAGCAATGGTAAGCAGCACCTTCATATCATTCTCATCGTATATTTCCTCTTTTTCATAATCCTGTACACCAATAACACCAAGAAGTTTTTTGCCATATAGAATTGGCACGCCGAGCCAGCAACGCGCAGGCCTGCCCATTGCCTTAATTCCCAGTTTCTTCGATTCCCCGTTAACGTCTTTTGGCAGAAGCAGTGGTTTTTTGGTGCTGATGACGTATTCCGTTAATCCACTCCTCAGCTTCCTTTTTTTCTCCTTCAATCGTATCCCCTCTTCTACATAGAGAATAAACCTTATTTCGTGCTTCTCTTTGTCATAGAGTGCAAGGTAGAAATTTTCCGTTTTCATTATCTTGGATGTCTCTCCGTAAACAACCTCAACAAGGCTTTCAAAATCACTTACTGATGATATTTTCTGTCCAATAAGATTCAACGCTTCAAGTACAAGAATTTGTTTCTTTCTTTCCTCAAACATTGTGGCGTTTGATATCGCAGCATTCGAAAAATCAGCAAAATTTGAAATAACCCTCTTCTCTTTAGCACTGACCTTATGAGCCTTTCGGTAGTAAACATTGATGGTACCCCTATTTTTCTTTTGACCGATTATCGGTAGAGAAATAATAGATACCAGCCCTTCTTTCTTAATCCATTTGAGTGAGAATTTATCCCTGGTCTTAGTGAAATAAGTAATTATATCCGCGATATAAACTGGTTTTCCATCTGCAACCACCTTACCTGATAGCTCACCACCTACCTTTGCCTTTACAATATTGACATATTCAGGACTTAAATTGTAACTTGCCCGTATCCTCATTTCTTGTGTACCAGGCTCAATGAGCATTATCGATGATGCATCTGCACCAAGAACCTCCGTTGCTTTCTGGGCTATACCATTAAGAACATGTTGAAGCTCAACGGAAGAGAAAATTGACTCAACTATCTTAGCAAGAAACTCTATATTCTGCGCATCTTGCTCTTTCATGACTTCTCCATTATCTTTTTCACAAACGCAACAATCTCTTCCCCGTTATTGTGGAAACGAAGATAGATGCCTCTGAAATTTTCCAATCTCGAAGGTTTGTTGAAAGGACTCAGAAAAATCCCATGTTTATCAACAGAATAACTTTTATACTCCTCCCATTTTTTATCCTTCTTTGTGAACATTGAGCGAACCGCAATGTCTCGATCGGTAAGCCTGTATTTTGTCGGAATAAAATATGGAAGAATAGATGCTCCGACAAGAACAAACGACAGAATGAACCACCATACACCCCAGAAAAGCAAAACCATAACCCAGGTTGCAACAGGAACTCCAATCGCAACATAGTTCTTCTTTCCGCCAATCATAAAAGGTAATGATGTCCACTCAATCATAATAATTCCTTCAATGCCTCTGAAAGCAATTTGTATGTTTCGTTGAGTGAAACCGACAGGATTTTTGTATCAGTGAGGACCGGCATAAAATTGGTATCTCCATTCCACCGTGGTACAACATGTATGTGGAAATGGTCATGGATTCCAGCACCAGCAACCCTCCCAAGATTCATTCCAACATTGAAACCATCAGGATGAAAAGATTCCTTGAGTATCTTTAAACTAAGAGTCAGTGTTGCAAAAAGATCAGCTCCTTCCTCGATCTTCAGATCATCGAAAAGCGCTGTATGTTTGTATGGCGTAACCATAAGATGCCCATTATTGTAAGGGAAAATATTCATAATAATAAAACATGCTTTGCTACGATGCAGAATGTAGTTTTCAGTATCTTTTCCCTGCTTAATTCTATTGCACAGAATACAACCTTCCTCTTGGTCTTTTACCAGAATGTACTTACTTCGCCATGGTGCCCAGATTTTCTCCATCATAAACTCCCTCTTAAGACTAACTCCTCAGCTGCATCTTTGTTCCACCATCTTTTTAGAACAATTCAAGCTGCTGCTTTTCCTTTTCCCCATTGCTCCTGCCAATTCTCACTTCACCATAAACACCATCATATCCAGGATTAACCTCAACATCACCTTTGCGAACCTTCATAATCAGATCCGCACTATTCTCATCGGTCACTCGATGCAGGTCTTCGTATGGCGTATCAAGCAGAATTTCAAATTCTGTTCCCAGACGGGTTATCAGGTCACGATACCTTGATTTGACTGCCTTCGTATTTTTTCCGCATCCCATTGCATTCGAAAGAATTTCCGTTAAGGGAATAAGTTTCCTGAATGGAATTTTTTCCTCTGGTACATAACCGTATTTTCTATCAGAGAGTTCGAAAATTCTGTGAAGTACTCCAATGGTTAATGGTTTACCACACCGGGGGCAAATATTTCCCTTCTTTTTTGCTTCATCAGGATGCAATCGTAACCCACATACCCGGTGACCATCAAAGTGATATTTTCCTTCTTCCGGAAAGAACTCAACGGTAAACAAAAACTTATTTGTATCCCCAGTCTTAATAACTCCCATAACAGTATCGTAATCCATCTCACAATCAAAACAATTTGCTTCCCGACCTATGTTTTCAGGAGAATGCGCATCGGAATTTGATACGAGGGTGAACGCATCAATTTTGCTCCACATCCAATTCATCTCAGGATCGCTCGACAATCCCGTTTCAAGTGCCAGAACCTGCTGTGAATGCTTTCCGTAGCATTCATCAATAGAGTCAAATCCTGATTTAGATCCAAAGAGAGAGAACCAGGGTGTCCATATGTGTGCAGCGATGAGGTGATTTCTCTCATCAATTTCCAGAATTCTTTCAAACATTTTTTCTGAATCAATTGCAAGGATAGGACGCCCATCCGATTCTATCTTTCCATATCGGGATAGAAAATCTGTAATTGCCTCAGCGGATTCCAGACAAGGAGCAATGATAACATTGTGTATTTTTCTCAGTTTTCCATCCCTTGTGTAAATATTATTCACCTCACCGGTAAGCACAAATTTCACTTTATCGTATTCAAACAAACCATTGTCACAATATGAGAGTTTCTCTTTGAGATGTGCAAACCAGGCTGGATGGGTAAAATCTCCTGTACCCAACAATTTTATTCCCTTTAATCGTGCCATTTCAGTGATAGCATCAAGGTCCATTCTGCTGCTTGTTGCTCTACTGTATTTTGAATGTATGTGCAAGTCTGAAAAGAATTTCATCTAATTTTTCAGGGCTACAACCATCAACCGTTGTGTTCGCGGAGTCGGTCTTCTGAACGTCAGATGTTCGTAGAATACGACCTTTCCGAATCCGCTCAATTTCAGTAATTGTTTCAGTTTTTGCGTTGAGTATCCTTTTTCCATGTGCGTCTCTTCCATTCTTCGATAATGCCCATTTTCAGAGACAAAAAGGGTAATAGCAAGCGTGGCAAGGATTTTCCCTTTATCGAACCGGCTTTTCCATATGCTGTACACACCATCGCACTCCTTTGTAAAGGTGGAAGACTCATTCATACGGGATAATCCATAAATACTATTAATATCAAAGATAAAGAGTCCTCCACTCTGCATTACCTGATTCACACAGAGAAAGGTTTGATGCAACTTGTCCACAGAAAGCAGATTATTAAGACTGTCAAAAAGCGAAATAACAAGATCAACCTTCTTTTTAATAGAGAAATGATTAAACTCACCCACCAGCAAGAGAGGAGAGAAGGATTGCAGTTTCTGTCGCGCAACCGCGAGCATTTCAGGAGAGCCATCGATACCAATGACCATATATCCTTCTTCCAGGAGGAGCTTCGTAGGGTTTCCGGTTCCACATCCAAGATCAAGGATTATTTCAGGTTTGAACCGATTCAATGAGCAAATATTCTTAATGTATTTGACCCATGCTTCATAGCTTACATCATACATCAGCCGATCGTAATACGGTGCAATATCTTTGTATATCCTCTTTCCCCTACACCTGATCATGATAGTTTTCGTACGTACAGTGCCTGCAGATAGAAGTAACTGGTGGTTTCCTCGGTTTGTTACTGATCCGTATCCGGTTCCTTTGAATTATCAAACTCTTTTTTTCTCTCTTCAATACTCTTTACGTAATTCACCGGATCCACAGCGACATTGTTCAACTTTACCTCGTAATGCAGATGTGACCCTGTACTTCTTCCGGTATTTCCTACTTCCCCTATGTAATCCCCCTTCTTTACCCTATCACCGACCGCAACATCAAATGCATGAAGGTGCCCATACACTGTCTTGTAATTATTTCCATGATCAATAATCAGCACCTTTCCGTATCCCCCCTTTCGCCCTACAAATACAACGACACCATCAGCGGGAGCTTTAATTTTCGTACCGGTTACGGCTGGGATATCAATACCCTGATGAAATTCCTCGCGTCCTGTAAACGGTCCGATCCGATAGCCAAAACCTGACAGAATCCTCCCGGGAACGGGCTGCAGCTCAGGTGTCCCCTCAATGATGGAACTCTTGTTCTCGAAATGTTTCCATAGTTTTTTCAATTGCTTTCTTGATGAAGCGAATTTCTTGAACAGGGTTTTTTCGGCTTTGTTGAATGCATTACTAATTTCTTCAAACGCAACCTCCTCCACGATAAGAAAATCATCCTTTTCTTCGGCAATTGGGCCGCCAAGTCCCGGTGGTTGAGCATCTTTGGGCTCGAGCTTGAACCCCACCATTATCCTCAGGCTCTCTGCAAATTTCTTGACCTTTTCCGCCTGGACATTAAGTGATTTGAGTCTTTCACGGTGCACGGCACGTTCTGCAAAAAGTTGATCTGTTAAACTATCAATAACGGCTTCCAGCTCTGTCTTCTTATCTTTGAATTCCATATTTTCTTTAAGGAGCATGGAGTTTTTACTGAGTGTCGGGTACAAAGCAAGCCGAATCCTGTAGAAATTCCTTGTATGGAGCGTTATCAGAGTAGAAAACGTTGCAATCAAGAATACTGCCATGACAGTTAACAGTTTCAGTGTTTTGACAGTAAAATAGTAGTTCTTTCCTTGTATTTTGTCATACGGAATGATAAGAAGATGATATGATTTATACCTTCTTTTCTTCACAAATCCCCCAATTTTTATATATTTCTTCTGTAACCTTTACCTCTTAATAATACATTTTCAAAACAATGTCAAGGAAATAGTCCACAGAAAGGAATGATTCTTCTTGATACCATTTTATTAACAACTAAATTTGTTTGACACAATAAGCGAAATGGTGTATAAGGATGTCAAATAATGAA
>CBDUQV010000136.1:0-5821 GCA_965369615.1 uncultured bacterium
AAAACCTCCTTTTTTGATTAACATTTCTGTTTCTGTTTTGCCACAAAGACACCAAGACACTGAAAACCAACAAAAAAACATTTTCATAATTTTGCCCAACTTACCACTAAGACATTAAAACAGACAGGGATTTTAAGAGAATTAAAGAGATTTTTTTGCCACAAAGGCACGAAGATTATCCTAAATTTTTCCTCCCCTCTCCAATATGCTTTAATGGTACAATCTCCTTCTATTTGTGGTTTGTAACTCATATTCATCCATTGTGTCCTGGTGACTTAGTGGCTGATTTGTTTCAGTTTTATCGTGTGTGGAATTCGACAATATCATGGTCCTGAAGGACCTCGTCTCTATCGATTCTCATCCCCTTGTATTTTCCCTGTCGCCAGAGACGGACGAACTTGAGACTGGTCCTAAAATCCTTATGAATCTGTGCTGCAAGTTCAATGACTTTTGAGCCCTTTTTGAGCACATAGGGGCGAGACCTGTCAATATCCCGGTGGGGAGGTTTTGTATACACGCGTATAATCTCTAACCGATTAAAAATTTCATCCTTCAGTTTTTCAACTCCATTTCCTGTTGTTGCAGAGACCAGGAGAACCGGATACTTCTTTTTCAGTTTTTTCAGTATCTCCGCATAACGGGCATCCGCACCCGGGCTGTCACCTTTATTGCATACAAAGATTGCTCTTTTAAGCATAAGATCTTGATTGTCAGTTAATGTTCCATCTGCAATTGGCTCTATTCTTGCTGATTCGAGAAGAGCCATAAGTGTTTGCATTGATTCAATGATGCTCTCTTTTTTGAGATCGAGAATAAGAAGAAGCAAATCACTTCCGCGCGCAATACCAAAGATCCAGCCAGGTGCATAATCTTTTGAAATTGGTGGCATATCTACAAGCTGTATTTGGATATTTTCGTACAGGATCATTCCAACTTGTGGTTTCTGGGTTGTGAAAGGGTAGTTCCGGACTTCTGGTTCCGCATTGGTTAAGACTTTGAGAATTTGCGATTTTCCGGTATTTGGCAATCCGAGCATAACAACCTGTGCAGCGCCTTCCTTTGATACATGGTAGAAATCGAATCTTGATATGCTTGATTTCTTGCCAATTTCCTTCCTGTATTTCGAGATTTTTGCCCTGAGATCTGCTTTGAGCTTGTCAGTGCCTTTATGTTTGGGCATTATGGCAAGTAGTTCCATAAATATTTGGATTTTCTCTTCAGGGGTTTGAGCGAATTTTAGTTCTCTTTCTTTTTCGTAGTAGGGGGGAGGAAGATTTGCTGGCATTCTAAATTGTGTTTCTTTGTAATAAGTACATGGTGAAACCCTCTATCCTACCAAACCTATTTTTAGCTGAGCCAGAGGATTTCACTCTATTCTTAATTAAGGAAAGTCACTTTCCCTGATTCCCGATACAGGTCATACCCGGATGTTTCAGTATCCCAGTAATGCGCTGAGTCACCTGTCCAGTCTTCAAATCCTGGATTTTGAAGGATATTTTGTGCCCATAGAAAGGTTCCTGAAAGCAAAAATACGGAAAAGATACATATTAGAAAAGAACGTTTCAAAAGGTCTCCTTTTTAAATCATTGTGTTTTCATGAAAAAAATTCTATAGGCTTTTACAGGAATTGTCAAGGGAAAATTTAGAGGAAAAGGTTGACTTTGAGAAAGAGTATGGTATTGTGCTGTTGATATGAGCAAGGAACTGTTAGATACTATTGAGCACATGCTTGAGAATGATGATGAAGTTATCGCTCCGGTGAAACGAATCTGGAAAGTCCTGCAGGTTGATGATAAATACCACACTTTAGAAATACCGGTGTTCAGTGAATTTTCAGAACTCCTGCATAGTGATGGCAGGTTTGAATTCATGCATCCGGTGAATTATGATGATATGTACAATGAATCCGGTGAGCGCATTGATCGGGAAATTGAAATGGAATCACTTGGCTTCTACAGTGGTGAGCGCATTAAACTCAAGAAGATACAAGTGACAGGGGAGATGCTTGCTAAAATGATTGAGCGGTCGTCAAATAGAATGATGGAAGCGCTCAAAAAGGCATGGGAAACAAAATCTGAAGACAGTAAGGCGGAAAAACGTTTGCTCGAAATCATGCAAAAAGCGCAGAAACTCGAGAAGGATATTCAGAAGATAGTTAAAAAAATAAGAGAGTCTGAGGATCAATAGCTCCGGAATATTTTATTGCAGTGTTTTTCTTACCCTGACGATTTGTTTATTGATCTTGTCATGGATCAAGCAGGAAATTTCTTTTTCAGAAGAGAAATATTGCTGATACACTTCAGTATTATAGAGATCAAAACGGATTTGTACTTTCTGATCAAGCGCAACTATCTGGTTTGTTCCTGAACCAGCAATATACAGGAGATGCGTTCCAGTGGGGTCAAAAACAAGAGGTCTGCCTTCCTTGAAACATTCGTTTATTGTGGAGAAATTTGGATCGAATGATGGGATTTCTTTACCATCGAGAAGAAGCCCTGCCCTGTTCATTGGTGGTTTGAATATAACCAGAGCATAGTGAAGATCATCATCCGAGAAGGAAATACTGTGAGTGAATACATCGGAAGCAGAGTACACAATTACCCCATCGTATTTTATTTTTAGATCGCCAGATGCTCTATCGCTCTGTACAAGAACATAGTGTTCACCTTTTTCGGACAGAGCAAATAGCACAACAGTGTTTTTTGAATCAAATGAAATTTTTACTGCTCCGTCAATAAGTACCGCATTTTTGTTCTTGCCCTCGCGGATGATAGCACCGTAGTGTTTTCCGTCACCTGAAATGGCAAGGAATAAAGGAATGTCCTTTATCTTCTTTTTCTTGCCATCAAAAACCAGATGATCACCTGTTCCATCAATTGACCAGAAAAGCAGGTGGTTGCCGTTCTTACTTACTTCTGGCATTGATGAATAAGGTGAAGCATCTATCGGTTTATTGTTCTTGTATACCTTTTTCATATTCTTGGTTTCTTTTTTCGTATAAATAACAGAACCATCGTTGAGTAACTGGATGGTTTTGAATTCCTTATCTCGCCTGATAATTGTCTTTGATTTATAGTGTGCGATTTCCTCTCCATCTTTTACTACTATCTCGCTTTTACCATCGGTGGCAAGATATGCATAGTGTGTTCCACTCGGGCTCAGGCAGAGCGCATCGATTATGAGATACGTTTTATCTGTGTTTCCGTTGTAAATAACTGCCTCGCCCTCTGTCCCTTCTTTAATAAAAGCAAAGTGTTCTCCATCCAGGGAGAAGATAATAGAACACTCTTTGACTTTTGTCTCAAGCGGTATCTGGTAAAGAACATCTTTCTTCTCCCCTGCACATGAAAACAGGATGGCAATGACTACTATACAGAACATGTAGGAAATCAGTTTTTTCATCGTTCTACCTCCCTTTCTGGCGTATTATTGTTTAAAATGAGCCTTTCTTTGTCGCCCCCCCCTTCCTAATTTTACCATTTTGAGTTCCATTACTATACGCATTTGAGAGTTTCTTTTATTAATTCTTCTATGGTTTCTATCTTTTTCTCTTTGAGAACCTGTTCAACAAGTATCCGCGCTTTCGAGGCTTTGAATCCAAGTGATACGAGTGCACTTACCGCATCTTTCTTTATTGGTGTTGTAGGGTCAACCAATGCTGCTTCGCTGATTTCATCCTTTAGCTCAAAGAGAATCCGCTTTGCAGTTTTGGAGCCGATTCCGTGAATAGAGGTAAGCATAACCATGTCTTCATTAATAACAGCCCTTTCGAATTCATCAACGGGCATTTCCGAAAGAATTGCAAGCGCAATTTTTGTGCCGATCCCGGACACAGAAATGAGTTTTTTGAAGAGTTTTCTCTCGTGAAATGTCGCAAAACCGAAAAGATTAAGTTCCTCATTTTTTATTGAGATATAGGTAAGAAGCTTTACCTCATCCCCGGTTACTCCAATCGATTCATAGGTTGAGATAGGTATATGCAGTACCAAACCAACGCCACCTATTTCGACGACAACAGATGTGGGGGATCTATGAACTATTTTTCCTTTTACAAAGTCGATCATTTACTACCTATCTTTAACGCTTTTCACAGATATGTCAAGGGATTTTTTAACTATTGTGTATTGTCTTGTGACATGTTTTCCCTACGCAGCAGAAATTTCATTGTAACTCTTAAAGATGAAGGTTACGCTTCCATAAGTGCAGACAGGTGTGCGTGAGCAGAACGTTTTAAGGCATCAAGATTGTAGCCACCTTCAAGGGTTGAAACGATACGTCCATTGCAGATGTCCTGAGCGCAGGAGACAAGAAGTTTGGTGAGAAGGTAATAATCTTCTGTTTGAAGATAAAGCTGTGCTAATGGATCATCTGCGTGAGCATCAAAACCGCTGGAAATCAAGATGAAATCCGGGTTGAATTCTTTTATTGCCGGGATGATACGCTTCTCAAATGCCTCTTCGAATACCTGTATATCTGCACCCGGTAAAAGTGGGACATTCATAGTGAATCCAATCCCCTCGTTAGAACCGGTTTCACCGGAGTTTCCCGTTCCCGGATAATGGGGGAATTGGTGAGTTGAAAAATAGTAGACTGATGGATCGCTGTAAAATGCAAACTGAGTTCCATTGCCGTGATGCACATCCCAGTCGACAATTGCAATCCTCTGCAGGCTATATTTCTTCTGAATATACCTGGCAGCAATTGCAATATTGTTAAAAATGCAAAATCCCATACCTCTCCCCGGTAGAGCGTGATGTCCGGGCGGCCTGACAAGGCAAAATGCATTTTTCACCGTTCTGTTTATTACCGCATCTACTGCGACAAGCATACCTCCTGCAGCAAGGAGAGCAGTATCATACGTTTCAGGTGACACAACGGTATCGAGATCGAGCATCCCACCGCCGTAAGTGGAGATACTTTCAACCCTGTCAATGTATGATTGTGTGTGGATGTATTGGATGACATCAAGAGGAGCAGGTTGGGGTTTGATTTTTTTAATGCTCTTATGCACTCCCTTTGTTTTGAGATATGTATAGATGGCAGTTAATCTCTGTGCCGACTCAGGATGATTGCCCGTTTCATGTTTGAGGTATTTCGTATCGCAGACTACGCCTGTAAGCAGTGGAAAAATTTGCATAATGAATCTTACCTCCTTGAAGTGGGTGTTTGTGTACGGGCAATCCTGCAGAAGATTATCATACCTCTATTGAATTGTCAAGAAGTAGGTGAATCACGCCACAAATATTTTTCTTGCTTATATGATTATAATTTGGTATAATAATTTGTTATGACTTGTAACGATGTTAAGGTGAAGGTTTTACATTATATTAAGGATAAATCACTCATTGAATCAGGTGAGCGAGTACTCGTTGCCGTTTCTGGAGGACCCGATTCCATACTTCTTATACACATATTAAATGTCTGTAAATCTGAGCTTAATATCAGCCTTGTATGTTGTCACGTTAACCATCAGCTGAGAGATGTATCTTCAAATCGGGATGAATTGTTTGTCAGGAATGTCTGCCGCCAGATAGGGATCCCGTTTGTTTCAAAAAGGATTAATGTCTTCGCATTGAGCAAGGAAAAACATATTTCCATTGAGGACGCAGCACGACAGCTAAGGCTTGGTGTGCTCCATGACATTGCAGAAGAAAGAAAATGTCAAAAGATTGGTGTTGGGCACACATCGGACGATACTATGGAAACCTTTATCCTGAATATATTGAGAGGAACTGGAAGGAAAGGACTCTCAGGGATTCATCCAAAGCGTGGAAAATTCATCCATCCACTGCTGTGCTTGAATAAACGGGAAGTTCTGCAC
>CBDUQV010000137.1:0-5769 GCA_965369615.1 uncultured bacterium
CAGCAGGAATTGTTCTTAATGGAATTTTCATAGGAATAACGCTATCACAAAAGTTATACTCTGTCAATAAAAATTATGATGGGTTGTTCGTTTCGAGCGTTCGGTACGTTTGAAACACTTGGATCCTTGAGGATTTGCAATGCCGATATCAACGGAAAAACCATCACCATGATTGTAACGAACATCATTTGATTTCGTTCCTATAAAGGTTGTTAATACGAAAAGCTGCTTCCGCCGATGAATTCTCTGAGAATGGATGTTGGCGGCACTTCAGCAGGTGAGATTTTAAGAAAAAAAGAAAGGAACTTCAGTAATCGTGCACTCTTACTGTAGTTCTTACGATTCATGCGAACGGTTCTGAGCAGCGGAACAGCGAACCCTTTTAAAACAGAGAGCTCGTATACGAGGGCAGAGTTGAACATTATATCGGCTTCTTCCTGGTAGGGAAAGATATTTCTGTCCTCTCCCTTCTGGACATGTTTCCAAAGCCTGAATGTTTCATGGGCAGAGTGATTTCTGAAGAGACTATCTCTCACCATCCTTCGGAGAATCCGCGTATCTCTCGTGGATATCCGGTGATTGCTGTCGATATTAAGTTGTGTGAGGGTGCTGATATATATCTTTAATTTATTTTTTCCGGGAACCTGATGGGTAAGTTGCTCATTAAGTCCATGGATTCCTTCAATAAGAAGGATCTGGTTTTTGTGCATCCTGAGTCGTTCTCCGCGGACTCTTTTACCTGTGGCAAATTCAAAATGAGGTATTTCAATCTCTTTTCCTTCAAGCAGTTTCAAGAGATGTTTGTTGAGGAGTTTCACATCAATGGCATTTATGGATTCGTAATCGTACGATCCATCAGGAAGCTTTGGTGTTTTGGCCCTTTCGCGAAAGTAATTATCTATTGATAGCGTTATGGGGCTTAAGCAATTAACCCTCAGTTGAATAGCAAGCCTTTTGGAGAACGTAGTCTTTCCTGATGCGGATGGACCTGCAATAAGCACAATTTTCAGGTTTTTATCCTTCTTCTTAATTTTATCTGCAATCTGTGCTATTTTCTTTTCATGTAAAGCCTCAGCGATTTTTATAACGTCAGAAATTTCGCCTTTTTCTATTCTGCGGTTTAAAGGAACAATATCAGAAATATCAAGGATTTCACCCCAGCGTTCATATTCCTCAAAAATGGAGAAAAGTTTTTTTGGACCCTGAAATAGTGGCAAGACCTTCCTTAATCCCGGAGTGGGAAACCGAAGAACGAAACCGGGTTTATAGAAGAGAAAGCTAAATTTGTCAAGATATGAGGTGTCTGGAACAAGCGGAGTGAATGTGATGTCTGAGTACGTTCCGCACGTATATATATCTATGGTTTTTCCTTTTTGATACTTCAGTAATTGAACCTTTTCAAAACTTTCGCGCTCGATGAAGTTTCTTATTACCGATATTTTGGATTTCTGAATTTTCTCAAAAGGGATTGCATCCCTGATTTTTTGCTTCATCATCCTGCTGATCCTTGAAAATTCTTGTTTTTTAACCGGGTATCCATTATCGAACTTACAGAAGAATCCATCGCCAAATGAGTGTTCAATAATGAGTTTTTTCCCGGGCAAACACTCAGCTACAACCGCTGAGAGAAGCAATGCAAGACTGTTCTGGTAGCACCTGAATCCCTCGCTGTCCCTTATATCAAGTGCAATGATTCTATCACCGTTCTTGATTTTTTGATGCAGATCTGAGAGTTTGTTATTGATCTTGCAGACTATAAATCTTCTGTAATCCTTCGTATGCGCTCTTAACAAACTCAGGACTGTGGTGCCCCTTTTGAAACGTATTTGTCTTCGTTTGATATAACAGTTGGACATTGCTTTACTCCTTATGTTTTATGTATTTATTGTGCACAATTCTACAATCTTTGTCAAGGAGAAAAGGGTATGTGTTGATTCAATTTCCTGTTTACTTTGTGTTGGCAATTTGATATAAGTGCGGAGATGAGTCGAATTTACAATCTGAAAGAATTGCCCCCCGAGAAAAAACCGAGGGAGAAACTCAAAAATCATGGCCCGGAAGTATTGAAGAACCATGAGCTGATTGCCATCATTCTCGGCAGGGGAACAAGAAAAGAGGATGTGCTTTCCATTGCACGAAGGGTGATTGATGATTATGGCGCAAAGTCGCTCTCATATGAGCAGAGTGTGGAGAAGCTCAGTGCAGCGCTTAATCTTTCGGAAATCCAATCGTGCCAGATCATTGCAGCGCTTGAGCTTGGAAGACGGCTCTTCGGGAGAGCACGGAAAGAGGTGTATTTAAACTCACCGCGGGATGTCTTCGAATACCTTTCGGGAAGCGGTAAACTTGAAAAGGAAGTAATGCATGGTCTCTATCTCGATGTTAAGAACAAACTCCTCAAAGATGAGATAATTTCTATTGGAACAGTCTCTTGCAGTATTGTTCACACACGAGATGTCTTCAAACCTGCAATTCTGGATTCCGCCATCGGTATCATTCTTGTCCACAATCATCCATCTGGTGAACCAGAACCGAGCACGGAGGACATTGCGCTCACAAAACGACTCAAAAAGGTTGCAGAAGTGATGGATATTGAATTACTCGACCATATTATTATTGGTAATAATAAGTATTACAGTATGAAGAGTAAGGGAATAATCTAATATGAGAAAGATGCATTTGCTTGTTGATAAAGAGAAGAAGGAAAGAGTTCTCTTAATTTCCGTTGCCAGACATCCCCGGGAGAAATGGGAGAAGTTTGATGGACTCAATGAAATGGCTTCACTGGCAGAGACGGCCGGTAGTGAAGTCGTAGAAAAATTGATTCAGAATAGAAAACGGTATGATACAGCAACCTTTATAGGAAGTGGAAAGACAAGAGAGTTGAATAAGATCTCATCTGATTTAAACATTGATACCATTATATTCAATGAAGAGTTAACTCCCTCACAGAAGAGGAAGTTAGAAGAAATCACCAAGAGAAAGGTGCTTGACAGAAGAGAGTTAATACTGGATATTTTCGCCCAGCACGCAAAAACAGTAGCTGCGAAAATCGAGGTCGAGCTTGCACAATTGAAATTCAGATTTCATATGCTCCAGGGAGCGGGCATTGAACTGTCTCGCCTTGGTGGTGGGATTGGTACCAGAGGACCTGGTGAACAGAGGTTAGAGGTAGATAGAAGGCGCATCAGAAGCCGGATAGCTCGCCTTGAAAAGCAACTGCAGAAGATTGAAAAAAGCCAGAGAATACAGACAAAGCGCCGGGATACTGTTTTCAGAGTTGCTCTACTTGGCTACACAAATGCTGGCAAGTCAACACTAATGAATGCACTTGCTGATGCCCACGTTTTAGTGGAAGATAAATTGTTTGCCACACTTGATGCAACGACCAGACTTATTGAGATTGATCCGCTTCACCGGTTTCTTCTCACGGATACCGTTGGATTCATAAAGAACCTCCCCGCGCAATTGATTGCATCATTTCACGCCACACTTGAGGAGGCGATTAAAGCGGATTTACGGCTTCATCTTGTTGATGCAAGCTATGAGAATATTAACAGACATCTGGATGCGACACAAGATATAATGAAGCAGCTTGGCATAGAGGAGAAGAGAACAGTGATTGTTTTTAACAAATCAGACATCATTCCGTCAGATGAACTGATAGAACGACTCCTGCGAAAGTATCCTGGATCTGTTGCCATATCTGCAAAACAGGGTGATGGCATCAAAACATTACTGAAGGCAATCAAGAAGATTATAGATGAAGATACTGAAGTGGTTGACCTTCACTTTTCATCAGGTGACGGAAAACTGCTTTCATGGGTGAGGGATCGTGCATATGTGTTGCAGGAGAAGGATGATAACGGAAAGCTATTTCTTAAAGTGAGAATGAAAAACAAGGATATTGAGAAATTGAAGAAACAGAAAAGTAAGAGAGAAAATTAAGTAATGGGGGAAAAAGAAAAAAAATATACATCAAAGGAGCATTCACTCCCCTGCAGCACCGTCAACTCATTTTGCATTGCCTCCGTCATTGACCATACGCTGTTGAAGCCTGATGCTACCGAGTCCGATATTAAACGATTGTGTAAAGAAGCATTGGCTTACAGTTTTGCATCTGTTTGTGTTAATCAGTGCTGGACGAAGCTGGTAAGCAAGCTTTTACAGAATTCTCAGGTGAAGACCTGTACAGTTATTGGATTTCCGCTTGGTGCAAGCACCACTGAGGTAAAGGTATTCGAAACCAGGAATGCTATTATCAACGGTGCAGAAGAGATAGATATGGTTATCAATGTGGGAGCACTAAAATCAGGCAAATGTGAGGAAGTCAAGAGGGATATCAACGAGGTGGTCAAAGCCTCCGGTTCTCTTGTCAAGGTTAAGGTGATTTTAGAAACGTGTTTTTTAACTGACAAAGAGAAGGTAAAGGCTTCAGTTTTAGCTATGGAAGCCGGCGCAGATTTTGTAAAAACTTCAACCGGTTTTGGACCTGGTGGTGCTACTGTGCATGATGTTGCGCTGTTGAGAAAGGCAGTGAATGGTCATCTCGGTATTAAGGCAGCCGGTGGGATCCGCTCGTATAAAAAAGCGGTTAAAATGATTGAAGCCGGTGCAACACGGATAGGGACCTCCGCCAGCGTGCAGATTGTGAAGCAGGCTTAGCCACTGATTACGCTGATGAACACAGATTACAAACATAGTAGTATCACAAGAAAAGCAATGGACGCAGCATATTAGGTTTACAATACCCTTAACAAACGATCCTAAAGCGACAAACAAAGAGATAGGACTACTGATTAGTTTTGGTAAAAAAAGGAAATAAAAAGGAGAATATTTACATCAGTGTAAATTAGCAAAATCAGTGACAGAAGAATGTTTTAGTGGAGAGGATGGGTAATTAAATTAGAACTTTATCTGTGGTTATCTGTGAAATCTGTGGCTAAAAAATCTTTTAAAAATGATATTTACTGAAATCATAAAGAAAAAGCGGGACGGAAACACCCTCTCAAAAGAGGAAATAGTATTTACCATAAGCGGATATACTGATGGCACAATCCCCGATTACCAGATGTCAGCTTTACTGATGGCTATTGTTCTGAAGGGCTTCAATGATGAGGAGACCTTGCACCTTACTGAAGCGATGCTTTATTCTGGAAAAACCTTTGATTTATCAGGAATTTCGGCAAGGAAAGTAGATAAGCATTCTACAGGTGGCGTGGGAGATAAGGTTTCTCTCATTCTTGCTCCCCTGGTGGCGAGTTGTGGTGTTGTGGTACCAATGGTATCGGGGCGGGGGCTTGGACATACCGGTGGTACCCTTGATAAACTCGAGTCAATACCCGGATTCAGAACAGATTTGAGTTACACGGAGTTTTTCAAGATAGCACAGAAGATCGGTCTTGCGATAATGGGACAAACTGATGAGATTGCCCCAGCCGACAAGAAGATGTACAGTTTAAGGGATGTAACAGGAACGGTTGAATCCATACCACTCATAACGGCGAGCATTCTTAGTAAAAAACTTGCGGAAGGTATTGATGCACTTGTCCTCGATGTAAAATGCGGTAAAGGTGCATTTATGAAAACGGTTGAAGATGCCGAGAAACTTGCACTGTCTATGACTACGGTAGTAAAAGGACTGGAAAAAGAATGCGTATCGCTTATTACGAACATGGATCAACCGCACGGTCGTTCTGTGGGGAACAGTCTTGTGGTGATTGAATCGGTAGAATGTTTGAAAGGAAACGGTACTGGTGACCTGATGGA
>CBDUQV010000138.1:0-5756 GCA_965369615.1 uncultured bacterium
AGGATGAAAGAAGGAGCAACATATTATTTTTGAGCTCTTTATCACCGGGAAGTGAAATGCCGCGAAGAATCTCTATGCTGCGAACAGGATTGTTTTTTTTGAAGAATGATTTAGCAGTGAGTATTTTCGCAAAATTTCTGTCCGTTTTGTTCTTGAATCGTATTCCGAGAAGCTTGATTGCTTCATCAGGATTGCCAAGCTCATTGTGCAGTTCAGCTTCTTCAAAAAGTAATGATGGTACATCAGGGGCTTTTTTTCTGGCAAATTTCACTCGCTGCAACTGAAATGCTTTCTTCTGTTTCCTGAGTTTCTTGATTGAGGAATAGAATTTCTTTTTGCCCATTTGCTGTTTTAATGCATCCCGTAGAGATGATGTATCAGTTCCCTCCTCGAGGAGGAGAAGGTGCTTGTAAACCCGGAGTCGTGTTGCAGACGTACCTTGAAGAGAGGGAAGTCCTCTCGATATTATTTCTTTCAGTGTTTGCCACTCATCCTTCAGGAACAGAAAATGTGAGAAGTAAAGAACGAGTTCAGGATGTTCAGGATACTGCAGGATGTGCAATTTCAGTAGATCGACCATACGATCATGGTAGGAAAAATCCGATTCAATTTTCTGAAGAAGAGCGGTTATATTGTCGTATTGATTATGAGAAAGGGAGTACTCGAAGAGTGCAAAGGTTGCTTCCCGTTCATCACGATCAGACATCTCCCGAAGACGTTCCATAACAAATGGTATTTCATCGGGATACTCATTTGAGATTTCTTTCAGGATTCGGATGCTTTCAGCTACCTCGCCTTCCAGGGCAAGAATCTTTGCGAAGAAGAGAAGGGGCTCAACTTTATCTTTGTGTTGCTCAGCAAGATGTTTGGCTTTGTTCCTGACTTTGGCAAGCTCTTCTGGAACCTGTGAGATAATTCGCTCATACATTTCAATTGCATTTTTAATATCTTGATTTTCTTCTGAAAGTTCTGCAAGCGCATACAGAATTGAAATATTTTGTGGATCCAGTTCTTTTAGTTTATTCAAGAATGAAACAGATTGTTCAGCAAGATTTGAATCTTTATGGTATGCCTCCATAAGGTGGTGGGTAGCTTTTGAGAACAGCTTCTTTTTTGCATACAATTTTCCAAGGTTAAGATGAACTTCTGGAACAGGAGTATGTTTTTCTATGTAGTGAAGTTTACCGATGAGCTTATCTGTATATTTTTCACTGAGTTCTGAGGTTGCACGGAATTCTTCCATTGCGTCCTTCAGGCGTTTCTCAGTTAAATAGAGACTACCGAGAGTGAAGTGGATATCAGGATTTACCGGGTCGTATTTTGATATTTTCTTTAGTTCTTCTATTGCTTTGGTGATTTTTTTCGAGTCATATTTTGTAATATCGTAGAAGTAAAAGGCTGCATTACTGTAATCCTTGGCTGCTATACTTGCTTTCGCCAATGCGTACTTAACGACCACATTTTTTTTATCAATTTCAAGAGTCTTTTTGAGGAGTTTGAGTGCCTCATGAGACAGGGTTTCGTCAATATCGAGCGCGTGAACAATTGAGAGCGAAGCCTGTTTGAGAAGACCTTTTTCCAGACTTGCCTGCCCATGGAGTATGTAGATGGGACCAGTTTTGCTTTTTGGATATTTCTCCACCGCATCCTCACATTCTTTGATTACCTGTTCGAAAGCGCCCTTGTACATGAGCGCTCTGAGTAGTTCAACTTCTACGGATGGGTCATCGGGGAATTTTTTCGAGAGTTTATAAAGGATCTTTATAGTCTTATCTGACAGGCTTGAGTCGAGCTCAATCGCCCTCCTGATGTGTTCTAAACCCTTCGTAACATTATCAGCTTTTAAATAAATTGTACCAAGCGAGAAGTGAATTTCAGGGATATCTTCCTTCTGTTCAATGATGCGATGTAAACCTTGAATAATTTTATCAACGTAATCAGGATTAATGTCATAGCACGAATTGTACTGCTGCATTGCGGTGCTGTAGTCGCCGGAGAGGGTAAGCGCCTCGGCTTTCGCAAAGTGCAGGATGAACGGGTCTATTGCTTCCGCAGGGATTTCGTTATAAACCTTAAGGACATAAGGGGCAAGATCGGTGGATTTTCGGGCAATAGAATCAAGCTGGGGGATGAGTCGAGCAATCTTTGAGGGGTCAGTTTCGATTACGGAGTTGATGATATCCAGTGATTCTTTGTGGTTTCCTTTCTTGAAGGCTATGAGCCCAAGAGAGATTTTTGGTTTCACCAGGTCAGGATTTTGTTCAACGATTTTCCTTATTCCCTTTTCTGCAAATTCAAAGCCCTCATCTGTTTCCATGAGGTGATTGAAAATGAAAAGTGCATCGTCAAATCGTTTCCTGTAACTATATACCTGCGCGAGAAGATAGAGTCCTCTTGTGTTGTCCAAGTCACGCTCAAGAGCCTTATTGAGTTTTCCGATAATTTCACCGGATAATTCCTTGCTTGCAGTAAAGAGCTTCTCAAGGGAAACAATTGCTTTTTCAGTTTCTCCCCGTTCAAGATACAGGTCTGAGAGGAAATAGAGAAGATTGGAATTAAGAGGGTCTTTTTCGATTATTTCCTCGGCTATGCGAGTTACCACATCATATTTTTCAGGATTGGTTTCAAAAATATTGGTGAGTTCACTGAGCGCTGAGTCGTAATTTCCATCTCTTGTATACAATCTAACGAGAGAGAGCTGGACATCAACGTTCGTGCTTTCCTTTCGTTTGATCTCACTGTAGATTTTCGAAATTTCATTGTGCGGAATCTCTTTGAGATTTTCCATCTCATGGGCATACATAAGTGCATTTTTGGTGTTTCCCTGCTTGAGTTCATACCTTGCCAGGTAGAGATACAGCACAGGTATTTTCTCTTTCTGCACAATTGTTTCTGCAATTGCTATTGTTTTCTTAATGAATGATGCATCAAGTTCCGATACCTGTTCAAAATACTTAATTCCTTCATTATAGTGTTTGTTGAAAAAGAGCAGTTTACCAAGAAAGAATATCGGATGGGGGTTTCCGTAGTTGGTACGGCACAGGTATTGGATATCCTTCAGTATCTTTTTGCTTTCATTTGGAAATGAGCGGAAGATATCCTCGTAGTATAACAGACCATCCTGGAGGTTTGATTTTTGCTTGAGCATGGAAAGCACATAAATGTGCGAAATATCCCGCTTTGTGTAAGTATCTGAAGCCTTTTTTGATATTACATTATCATATATTGTTTCGAATCGTGATTCAATCTCATCAAGTTGCTCTTTGGAATGTGCATCAATGATCTTTCGAGTATCCTCAAACATTCCCTTTTCAGTGTACATTTCAATAAGCAGGGTGCCCGTCTCAATAGGTGTCCCGCCCGAAAAGTGGGAGGATTCGACTGCTTCCGTGATTTCTTCCCAGCGCTCTGGTAACAGATGGTATGCCCGTTTGAGATTGGATACCGATTCAACAAATTTGTTCATCTCAAACAAGTACTTGCCGAGTTCAAGGTAAATTGGGAAATCGTTCTTCTTGCCGGAAAGGGAACGTTCAAGCGTTTTTATTGCGCGGCCTATCTTTCCTTCAATACGGAGTTTCTGTGCTCTTTCAATGATTTTTTTGGAATCACCAACATTGAAAATCATAGAGAGTCCTTACAGTAAGGAATGTTAACACGCACCATTCCGAATTGCAACGGCATGGAAACCTTTGAGTGCTTTGCTGCAAGCGTTGAGTTTCTCAAGCCTCATAATAAAATATTAATAAGGCTTTGTCAACTAAAAAATTAGCTCATGAAACCCAAAGAGCCGAGCAAAGAAGCCCGGGGATAGAAACAGATACATAGTGAAAGGAAAAAAGGAGAGTTTACAAATCCTCTTTGAAGATTTGGGAAATCTTCTTGTATGGTATACTCAGAAAAGCAGTTACAACATTCTTATCAAATAGAATGTTGCTATTATCCTTGATTATTTTTTTGGCTGGTTGGATAAGTATTTTTTCCTTGTAGGGCCTCTTCTGTATCATGGCATCAAAGGCATCAGCAACTGCGATGATGCGCGCCATAAGGGGAATTTCATTCTTTTTGAGCCCGTCTGGATAGCCGTTGCCATTATACCTTTCGTGATGCCATCTGATACCCGGAAGGGTTTCTTTAAGGAAAGTGAATCCCTGAACAATAAAATATCCTCTGGTCGGGTGCATCTTGATCTCTATCCAGTCCTCTTCTGAGAGGTTCGCGCTTTTCTCGAGCACCTGTTCTTCGATTGCAATTTTTCCGAAGTCATGGAGCAATGCTGAAATCTCGATGTTAAATTGCTTTTGCTTGCTCAGTTTCAGGTAGTAGGCAATTTCTCGTGAAATACTGGCAACGCGTATAGAATGTCCGTCTCTATAGGGGATCTTTTTATCAACTAAACTGGTAAGTCGTATAAGCCGTTTTCTGAAGGTATTTTTCCCCAGTTTTACGAGTCTTTCGATTTCTGTCAGGTATGCGATTATCTCGTTAACGCCAAGATGCTCTCTATCTGAAAAATACATACGCTTCTTACTCATTGTTCCATGTATCCTGAAAGGTGAGTATAATCTGCTCTTCAAGTTCTTCAGGGGTTGCACAAATGGTGAAACCAGCAGCCTGTTTATGTCCGCCACCCTTGAATTGCGCAGCTATAGCATTAACATTTATTGTGTCATCTTTTGCCCTGAGGCTCACTCTTATTTCCCCTGATGTTCTTTCTCTGAAGAAGACTGCTGCTCTGATACCGTCAAGTGATAGGGCATAGTTCACGAAACCTTCGCTCTCTTCCTCGGATGTCTGAGTTTCCTCAAGCATTCTTTTGGTCAGGCGGATAAAAGCAATGTCATTTCGCACTTTAATTGTTGACATGACAGAGCCAAGGAGTTTCAGCCATCCCAGGCTTCTCCTTTTGTAAATAGTATTTGTGAGGATGTAGAAATCCGTACCACAACGGGCAAGTTCAGCGCATGTTCTGAATGTTTTCTCAGAAGTGTTTTTAAGACTGAATCTTCCCGTATCGGTGATAACACCTGTCGCAAGGCAGTTGCAAATTTCTCGAACGGGTTTATAACCAAGGGAAGCAAAAATATCGAATATGCACTCACATGTTGATGATGTATCACAGTCGATGTAATTAATGTCACCATACCTGGTGTTGCTAATATGGTGGTCTATGTTCAGTATTGGTAAGCCATTTTCTTTTACATAATCAAATATCCATGATGCTCTTTTGGGATTCGCAATATCGAGGAAAATTGCAGCATCGGTACAACTTTCAGTTGGTTTTGTCAGTTTGATTGTCTGCCATCCCGGGAGAAATTGATACTTTTGAGGAACAGCTTCCGGGTTGATCAGTGAGACACTTTTTGATAGTTTTTTGAGTTGCAGAGCCATGGCAAGTTCCGAACCAATGGCATCGCCATCAGGTTCTAAGTGGGTTACAATGAGGAAATGCTTATACTTATTCAAGAAGGTTTTTATTTCTTTAATCACGATCTATCATCTTCCATTTGAAAGTCGATGTCGGGGACACGACGGAATCTCACTCTCTGTGCAAGGGTCCATCTGATATGCTTTTTTGCCCTGTTAAGAATGATGAGCGTTGTTGTCTTATCTGCTTGATTGAATACTGTAATGAAGATGTGTGCTAAACGGAGGTCTCTATTGAGAGAAACCCTGGAGATTGTAACAAAACCAATTCTGGGGTCACCGAGTTCCTGTGAGACTATCTTCGAGACTTCCTTTTTAATTTCCTCTTC
>CBDUQV010000139.1:0-5715 GCA_965369615.1 uncultured bacterium
GGACACTTAACGTGTTAACTACGGCACCGAGCATCACGCCCAACACCTAGTGTCCATCGTTTACGGCTGGGACTACCAGGGTATCTAATCCTGTTTGCTACCCCAGCTTTCGGGCTTTAGTGTCAGCAACGGCCCAGAGAGCTGCCTTCGCCAATGGTGTTCCTCTCAATATCTACGCATTCCACCGCTACACTGAGAGTTCCACTCTCCTCTACCGTGCTCAAGATTCCCAGTTTCAGATGCAGTTTCCCAGTTAAGCCGGGAGATTTCACATCTGACTTGAGGATCCACCTAGACCCCCTTTACGCCCAGTGATTCCGGACAACGCTCGCTCCCTCCGTATTACCGCGGCTGCTGGCACGGAGTTAGCCGGAGCTTATTCTGAGAGTACTGTCATTTAAAAGCATTATTGGTACTTTTAAACTTCATCCACTCTAAAAGGAGTTTACAACCGATAAGGCCTTCATCCTCCACGCGGCGTCGCTGCATCAGGCTTTCGCCCATTGTGCAAATTTCTAGCCTGCTGCCTCCCGTAGGAGTCTGGACAGTGTCTCAGTTCCAGTGTGGCCGGTCACCCTCTTAGGCCGGCTACCTATCACAGCCTTGGTGGGCCATTACCTCACCAACAAGCTAATAGGACGCGAGCTCATTCCCATCCGATAACTTGAAACAGAGGTCATCTTTAATCCAAAGTTAGTTCTAAGGATAATATGGTGTATTAGTCCCGTTTTCACAGAATTATCCACCGTATGAGAGTAGATTACTCACGCGTTACTCACCCGTTCGCCACTACTCGTAAAGCAAGCTTTACGAACCGTTCGACTTGCATGGCTAAGACACGCCGCCAGCGTTAGTCCTGAGCCAGGATCAAACCCTCCGAAGTATTTAATTCGATTTCTTTGGGTAATGCACGCTATTCAGTTTTCAAAGAACAATCATCAATAGTACTATATACGATGTTCTCAATTTTGTCAAGAGGTTTTTGATAATTTTTTAGAAATAATTTGATTATACAGATTACGAATAAAATGTTTGTTAGTAGAATGTTATAGACAATAACAGCATAATCTGCTGTAGACCAAGACAATCAAGAAACTTCTTAGCGAAGTTTCTATGGTGCATGTTGGTCAGAAACCCTTTTGATCCGTGCGCCGAGTTTTGTGAGTTTTTTCTCTATGTGAACGTATCTTCTATCTGTATGGTAGATTCTTGAAATATGAGTTTTTCCTTTTGCTCTGAGTGCTGCAAGAATGAGTGCAGTGGATCCCTGTATATCAGATGCCATAACAGGTGCGCCACTCAATTGCTTAACGCCCTTTATTATTGCAGTATACCTGTCAATGAGTTTTATATTTGCTCCGAGACGTACGAGTTCCGGGACATGCATAAATCTATTTTCAAAAATTGTTTCCACAATAGTACTATTTCCTGGTGTGGTTGCAAGCAGGTCTGTTGGAAAAGTTGGATACGGTCCGACAAGAACTGCAAGAGGTTTTGGCGTTTTTGCTGCTGTTATGTGGATAGCATGCTTTTTTGCCTGAATCCTCGCACCATGTTCAGTGAGCAGATTAATAAGTGCAGTGAGATGTTCTGGTTCGCACTTCTTAAGCGTTACGGCACCTTTTGTTATTGCTGCAGCCATGAGGAATGTTCCAGCCTCGATCCTGTCAGGAATGATGGTATGTTCTGTTCCCGCGAGCTTCTTTCCGCCTTGAATTTCAATGATGGATGTTCCTGTTCCTTTTATGTTAGCTCCACACTTGATGAGAAAGTTGGCTACATCAACTACCTCTGGCTCCATAGCTGCTCCTTCAATAATTGTCTTTCCTGATGCTCCTGTTGCTGCCATCATTATATTGATTGTTGCTCCGACACTTGACCCACGGGGACCTTTCAGGTTTATGGTGTTTCCTTTCAGTTTTTTTGCTTTGCAGGATACGTATCCATGTTTAAACTCAACCTTTGCCCCAAGACTCCTGAGTCCTTTTATATGCAGATCAACAGGTCTCTGACCGAGTGCGCAGCCCCCGGGAAGGGATACTTTCGCCTCCTTAAACCTGGCAATAAGTGGTCCGAGTACGTAGTACGAGGCGCGCATTTTTTTTACAAGGTCATACGGTGCTTCTGTTGATGTAACATTCGATGCATTAATGACCAATTTCTCTCGGTTCCACCGCAAGGTACACCCGAGTGTTTCAAGAGCTTTCAGCATCGTAAAAACGTCAATTGCTTTTGGTACATGTTTCAGTACAACAGGTTTTTCAGTAATCAAACATGCTGCAATAATAGGAAGCGCAGCATTCTTTGCACCGCTTATTTCTACACTCCCGGTAAGTGGTATTCCTCCTTGAATAATGAATTTATCCATTCCTGCTTCTCCTTATAAAAAGGTTTTAAGTTTTCGCAATGGATAGCAATTTATCACATCGTTCTTTTCAAGCCATGCTCTCCGGGCGATGCCCACACCGAGTTTCCAGTACTTGAGCATGCCGATATTGTGGGCATCGGTGCCAATTGAAAAGTGTATTCCCATTGACTTTGCTTTATTTGCGTGTCTATCATTCAGGTCAAGTCTTTCATAGTACGCGTTTATTTCAAGGATGGTGCCCGTTTTCTGGGCCCGTTCAAAAACCTTATCAAGGTCAACATCATACCCCTTCCTTTTATTGATTAACCTCCCGGTAGGATGCGCAATGATATTGACCAGTGGGTTGTTCATTGCATCAATGAACCGTGCAGTAACGTTTTTTCGAAACCCCTGATGGATTGCAGCAATAACAATGTCGAGTGTTTTCAGGATACTATCGGGACAATCAAGCCTTCCGTTGCTGAGTATATCAACTTCCGTACCTTTGAGAATTGTAAAATTCTTGAGCTTTTTATTCAACCGGTCAATCTCCTCATTTTTTTTCAGGAGCTTGTCTTTTGATAGTCCACCGGCATACGTCACTGACTGTGAGTGGTCACATATAGCGATGTATTTGAAACCCATTTTTTTTGCATGATTTGCAAGCTCAGCGATACTCTCTGTTCCATCTGAATAATTTGAATGAATATGAAGATCTCCTTTGAAATCATGGTAATCAATAATTTTTGGCAATGCGTGTTCCTTCGCTAACTCAATTTCACCCGTATTCTCCCTTATTTCTGGAGGAATGAATTCAAGTCCTATGCTGTTGTAAACACCTTTCTCAGTTTTTCCTGCAACCTTTCTATTTGCTTTGTAAACGCCATATTCATTGATTTTGAGTCCCCTGGACTTTGCAATGGTTCTCAATGCAACATTGTGTGCTTTTGAACCCGTTAAGTACTGTAAACAAGCGCCAAAGGAATCTGGATTAACAACACGAAGATCTACCTGCAGCGAGGGGTTCTTGAGCAGAACTATGGCTTTCGTTGAACCAACATTGAGGACCGCGTCAATGATTTGCAGGGAAACGAAAAAATCAATAACCTTTTTTTCCTTTTTGCTTGTAGCAAGAAGGTCAATATCTCCAAGAGTTTCTTTCATTCTTCTGTATGAACCGCATGGGACGACCTCGTCCGCAACGGTTTTGAGCTTAGAGACGATTTCCTCAATAACGGGGAATAGTTCACCGATGACAAACCGTTTATTTTTCATTTCTGTTGTTTCGGCAAGGTGTATCGCATCCATTATCCGCTCGACTTTTCTTGGACCCATACCCGGTATTCTGGAAAGACTTCCATCGTTTATTACCTTTTTCAATTGCTTCAGTGAACCCACGCCGAGTTCTTCGTAAACAAGTTTGAGAGTCTTTGGACCAAGGTACTGTATCCCTATCATTTCAAAGATACCTGCTGGTACCTCTTTTCTCACTTCTTCGAGTTTTGATACTTTGCCTGTTACGATATATTCCTTGATTTTTTTTGCAATCCCGTCGCCTATGCCCGGTATGCACGTAAGGGGATGATCTTCACTGAATTCTCTCAGGTTCTCAGAAAAGTCCTTTAGAATCCTTGATGCCTTTCTGTACGCATTTATCTTAAAAGGATTTTCGCCTTTGAATTCGAGGGCATCTGCAATAGTGTTGAATATTTCTGATAGTTCCTGGTTAATCATTTTTTGGTTATTGTTGATAAATCGTAGTTTGAAAATAAGTTGCTTGTAAAAATAATTGTGCCGATGCAGTATGCATCGGCACTGTATATAATGTACTTAAAGGAAAGGAAAATCAGGAACCCATGCTGCTAAGATTCTTTTTAAGGGCTTCAATCTTTCGTTCAAGGGCAAGTTCCTCTTTTCTCTTTGATTCCACTCTTTGCGAGAGTATTATTTCTTCTCTTCTCTTTTTTACAATGCGCTGTGTAAGTTCGAGCTCCTCATTCTTCATTCCTTCGATTTCCTCAGCAGACACTTCGTGTGGCACTACTTTTTCCTCGGCTTGAACCTTAAGGTTTTCAATTTGCGCTTTCAGATTGTTGATTTCATTATCTTTTAAAGCTATTTGACGTTCAAATGCATCAGAATCAGCGGAAGCAGCACTTTGGACACCCGACATTGCTTCTTTTTGTTGTTCAAGTTTTAGTTTCTCGGTTTTCATATCGTCGATGCTTTTGGAGAGTTTTGTTTCTTCAGAACGAATTTTTGCAAGACGTTTAATTGCTTCCTTCTCATCTCCTGTACTATCCTGCTGTTGTTTGCTCGCCTCTTGTAACTTTTTCTTTAAAGAAGCAATAGTTGATTCGAATTCAAGTTTATTCTTTTTGAGTTTCTCAATCTCGGTTTTTGAAGCAGAAGGAAGTATCATTTTGGGTGCAGCAGGAGCGCCAATGGCTCCAAAGATAATCAAAATGAGCCCTATGAATGCCGATGCTAAAAGGATGATTTGTGGAAGGTTATTACCTGATTGTGCTTGAGTTTCTGTCCAGGGATTCGTAATCCCAAGATGCAATTCACCAAGCACAATATCATCGAGCAATATTGGTGTTGCGACATCATAGATATTCTTCGATTCGATGAACTGAATGAGATTTTTGTTTTCGCCAAGGGTTGAAATTTCTTGTGGGTTATAATCCTGAAAGATCTGGGTTGAATCTGGGTGAGAAAGGATTTTACCTTCCTTATTGACCACAATAAGATAGTTAAAACCCTTTATTTTTGATTTGATGTCGTTCACATACATACCCAGCACAAAGTTATCATCCTCTATGACAAAATCAATAATGGCTTGCGAGATGCTGTGGTTGAGAGAAATGGTGGTTTGCTGCCAGATCTCTCTTGCTGAATTCGAAACAGGTTCTGCGGAAGGACTTGATCTTGTCAGAGCAAAAAATCCTGCTACAACAAAAACAATAATTGCAAGAATTCCTAATATGAGGGATTTTTTATTCATTTACTTCGTCCCTTTTTTTGTCTTTTTCTTCATTGCAAAATTGCAAATGGTTGTTTTTCCGGGTGCGACACGTACTTTCTTCTGTTTCCAGTAGTAACCTTTAACGGTGGACCTGACAACATAGATGCCAGCAGGAAGCGTCAATTTAAAGCTGCCTGATTTTTCAGAAGAGATGATTCCTCCGAGCTCGGCTCCAGGGAACGATACAACTGCCTTCAGTGGTTTTGCCGTTGCTTTATCCCAGACCTTTCCGTGAGTGTTAAGTGTATTTGCCATTTAAATCACCTCATATAAGACTTTCCACCCATAGACGCGTTCCAGAAGGAATCGACTCCGCTGCAAGTGCAACTATGTGATCTGT
>CBDUQV010000140.1:0-5632 GCA_965369615.1 uncultured bacterium
GTTTGATTGGTTAACGACGAGAACCACCAGAGAAGATAGAGTCTCATTAGTTTGATTGGTTAACGACGAGAACCACCAGAGAAGATAGAGTCTCATTAGTTTGAATGGTTGACGACAAAAATCACCAGAGTAAGCAAAAACTCGCAGGCTAAAGCCTGCGCCTACTAATGGTATATGGGGATATTAGAATTTTCCCCGCCTGTTTTATATTCGGGATCTTTCTGTGTTTTCTGTGGCTCGATTCTAAACGTCCAGGTTCTGAACGATACGGGCGTTTTCTTCAATGAAACTGCGGCGTGGTGCCACAGCATTACCCATAAGAATGGTAAATATCTCCTCTGCAGCCATAACATCCTCAAGGGTTATCCGCTTCAGCGTTCTTGTTTCAGGATCCATGGTCGTTTCCCAGAGCTGATCCGGATTCATCTCACCAAGGCCCTTGTACCTCTGTATGTGCACATTCTCGCTTTTTCCCATAGTTTTGAGTATCTGCTGTAATTCCTTTTCATCAAAAGCGTACTTTGCTTCTCTATTCTTCTTTACCCGATAAAGTGGCGGCTGCGCAATGTATATGTAACCTCTCTCAATGAGCTCTCTTGCGTAGCGATAAAAAAATGTTAACAGAAGCGTCCTAATATGTGAACCATCAATATCCGCATCAGTCATTATGATAATATGGTGATACCGTGCCTTGTCAGCATCAAAATCATCCCCCCCAATCCCCGTTCCAAGAGCAGAAACAATGGTTCGTATCCCATCGTTTGATAGAATTTTGTCAAGTCTTGCCTTCTCGACATTAAGCAACTTTCCGCGCAAGGGAAGAATTGCCTGGTAGGAACGGTCTCTCCCTTGTTTTGCACTGCCACCCGCGGAATCCCCCTCAACGATAAAAATCTCAGCCAATGCTGCATCGGTAATCGAGCAATCAGCAAGTTTGCCGGGTAAAGAATCGCTTTCAAGGAGTCCTTTTCTTCTTGTTAGCTCTCTTGCCTTTTTGGCTGCTACCCTTGAACGTGTGGCAATAAGTATTTTCGCCAGGATCTTATTTGCTATACTTGGATGCTCCTCAAGATAATTCGATAACTTTTCGCCTATGAATGATTCAACGATTCCTTTAACATCACTATTACCCAACTTTGTTTTCGTCTGTCCTTCGAATTGCGGATTGGGTAAATTAACTGAAAGAACACAGGTAATTCCTTCACGAACATCATCACCCGAAGGAATTTCATTTTTTATGATATTATTCTTCTTTCCATACTCATTGAATGAACGAGTAAAGGCAGATTTCAATCCGATAAGGTGCGTCCCTCCCTCTTTTGTATCAATATTATTTGCAAAGGTAAAGATATTCTCCATGAATGCATCTGTATACTGCATTGCCATCTCAACGACCACACCATTTGACTTACCCGAGAAGTATATTGGTTTATGCAAGGCGGTTTTATTCACGTCAAGAAATTTTACAAACTCAACAATCCCACCTTTATACTGGAACTCAATGGACTTGCCGCTCTTCTCTTCGCTGAGAGAGATTTTCAAACCCTTATTAAGAAACGCGAGCTCGCGCAACCGGTTCGCAAGTAAATCAAAACTGAATTCCAGTTCCTCAAAAATTTCCCTATCTGGCATGAACCGTATCTTCGTTCCGGTCTTTTTTGCGGTTCCAATTTTTTCCAGTGGAGTCTTAACCTCTCCTCGTTCATACCGTTGCCCGTAAATATTACCATTCCTTTTCACCTCGACCTCAAGGCGTTCTGAAAGAGCGTTAACAACTGATACTCCAACTCCATGCAATCCACCTGAAACCTGATATGTCTTTCTATCAAACTTTCCGCCAGCATGAAGCATCGTCAGAACAACCTCGACCGCAGGCTTTTTCTGTTGAGGATGGATATCAACAGGAATTCCGCTTCCATTATCAACGACAGAAATGCTTCCATCACTGTTCATGGTAACCTTTATCTTATCACATCTTCCTACCATGGCTTCATCGATGCTATTGTCAACCACCTCAAAAACCAGATGGTGCAAACCCCTGATCGACGTATCACCAATGTACATTGAAGGTCTTCTTCTCACAGCCTCCATGCCTTTCAACACCTGAATACTTTTGGCATCGTATACCATTACCTCACCTCCTGATAGTGCAGAATCATAAATTATCGTGTTCTCTTTTCAACAAAAAATATATATCAACTATGGTCCATCGACCAAGTTTTTTATTCAGTTTTTCAAGGATTTCCATTCTTAAAAACTGCAGTTCATTCATCCATGTTGAGTTTTCAACTTCAACAACCAATTTACCATCACGAGCATAGAGCGGCTTTGCTTTCTTTGATATCCGCTCACCAACAATGTCATCCCAGAACAGAATGGACTTTTGCTCATTGTATCGCCTTGATAACCCAAGGTTTTTCATAACTCTATCTATAATGTTGCCAACTTTTTTCATTAATTATGTTTCTCCGTCAATGGTAACTGTTTTCAGCGGTGCCATTTTACTCAGCATTACACAATTTGTCGTCGCAACAAAACACTGACCAATGTCGATTATACTCTGAAGAACCTTCTCTTTCCTGATTCTGTCAAGTTCGGCAATTGCCTCATCAATAAGAAGAATGGGACTATTCTTCGTTTTGCTCTTCAGGAAAGAAGCCTGGGCAATCTTTAAGGATATTGCACATGTTCTCTGTTCCCCTTCGGAAGCAAATTTTCGAGCAGCCAATCCATTAATCGTTATTGCAAGCTCATCCCGGTGCGGACCTGACAGCGTCACCCCTCTTTCCAATTCCTCCGATGTTCTTGCTTTTAGGTTCTCTGCGAATTTCCGGGCAATATCGGTATCTAACTGAAACGATGGTGTATATTCAATAAAAAGCACATCTTTATCTGGCGAAAACAACGAATAGTAGAAGGATGCATAATCGTTTAGTTCCTTCATTATAGACAAGCGCCTTTCAATGATTCGACTGCCTATTTGAACGAGTTCATCCGTCCAGCCATCAATACCTGAAATACTGTTCCGCTTTCCAATTTTCTTCAAAAAAAGAATTCTGTTTCTCTGTCTCAGTACTTTCCTATAATCGAGCAAATCATTGAGATAGTCATGGAATAAAAGAGAAAGTAGTGAGTCAATAAACCGTCTTCGCACCCCTGGATCACCGGTAACAAGATTAATATCATTAAAAGAGAGCAGCACCAATGCAACATTTCCGATCAATTCCTTCATACTTTCTATCTCGACATCATTGATTAGAATTTTTCTGGTCCCTTTAGAAAAACGGAACTCAATCTCTTTCTTGATGGTGCCATTAAAGGAACCTTTTATTATGAAATGCTCTTTTGAAAACATCAGGAGTTCTTCAGGATTAACGCTCCTGAAGGATTTTCCATATGAAAGCATATATATGGACTCAAGGAGATTTGTTTTTCCAGACCCGTTCTTTCCGCAGAGAAAAGAACCAGCTTTTTCGAATACAAGACTTCTTGAATCGTAATTACGGAAATTCTCAAGCGTAATTTCTTCTAAAAACATTTCTATCCATATATACCATATTTTTCTTGATTTTTCAAGCATTTTTTTTCTTTTTTTTAATAAATATTTGATTTTGTAAATACTTTCTTCATATACACATAACCATTATATTTTAAAGAGATACATACATCCAAATCATGAGTAAGAAAAAGCTTGACAAAACGCCAAAGCTATTGTACAATTGTTTTGTAACCACTAATGAGTGGTAACACATGAAAAATAATATTACACAAGAGTACTTGATTCAAATCGGTTTGAATAGCTACGAAGCAAAAGCATACCTTGGTTTGCTCAGGCGGAGAAGCTTTACTGCACCCGAGTTGTGGAAGATTACAAAAATCCCGCGGTCACGTGTGTACGACATCCTTTCTTCCTTGAATGAAAAAGGATTTGTGAGTATCCTCCCTGGAAAACCAAGAAGATTCTGTGCTCTTGACCCACTCATTGCATTGAAAAACCTCCAGGTAAGTATGGAAAGGGAAATGTCTGCTAAAAAGGAGCATCTCGACTCTGTAACACTTGAATTGCAGAACCTCCTTATTCCTCTTTACAAGAAAGGACAGAAGGTACGAAATCCTATCGAGTATATTGAAATACTCAATGATCCGGGGCAAATCGGTAAACGCTTTAAGGAACTCCAGCTGAGCTGCAAGAAAGAGATGATGGCTTTTGTGAAACCTCCTTACGTTATTTCACAGAAGGAAAATCTCCCAACCGAAAAAAAAGTGCTGAAAAAAGATATCGCAATTCGAGCTGTCTATGAAGAAGAGCATTCCGATGAATTCCGCACATACCTGAGGCTGGGAATTGAAGAAGGTGAGAAAGCACGAGTAGTAAAGACAATTCCCATAAAATTTGTGCTCTTTGATATGAAAAAGGTAATATATGCGCTGGAAGACCCTGACCTGGGCAATGGAAGGACCTTCACCTATTTCATCGTTGAACATGAGGAACTTGCCAAACTTTTCAAGGCGGCGTTTGAATACTACTGGAAGACTGGCTCAGATCCGTCAAAAAGATGATCCTTGGTAAGAAAGAAACCACGCGAAGAACAGGATGTGAAAATTTTGCACTTTGTCTATCATGCTGAAATAACTAAACTTATGTCCTTTTTGCATTATACAATGCAAATTTTGCACTCAATTTTCTTTGAGGGGTTCTTTCAAAATCGAGCTTTCTCCACTAACTCATTGCTATTTAATAACCTAAGAAGCAAAGCAGATTTTTCTCGCTCGAGGCATAAAATATGCACTACTATAATTGGCTATTGATTAGCAATAGCGTGAATAAATAAATAATGAAAAGCCAAATAGTTAAAATCTGTGTGAGCCTTGCATTGCTTTGTCTATTTTTGCTCATCAACCTTTATGCCGAGTATTCATTTACAACTCCGTACAAATTCAATGAACTTGGCTGGGGTGCGGGAAACAACACACGCGGAGAAAAATGTATAGATATCTTCGGGAGTACTCTCTATATCGTGGCTGAAGCAAACGGAGGCGGGAGCACCATGCAATGTTACCGATCAACGGATGTCGGCTCCACGTGGGATACACTCGCAGGTCTCGGATGGACAAACTCGCGCTACCTTTCTCTTTCAATCGATGAAGGCGGAAGAGCCTACATTACCTGGTTCTATATGAATATGACATTTCCAGGACTGTGCAAAACCGCCGCATTGTACGGTAATACCTTCCAGGCTACCGGGACAGGAAATACATGGATAGACTGGTACTCAAATCTCTACTTTGCGGGAGCGCCTTCTATATCAGCAAAGGGAACCACGGAGGGTAACCCACTCATTTGCGCAAGTCAGGAATCATTTGACGGAACATCCTATTACGAGATTGTGCTCGATTGTCCGCTTAATCCTATGGCATGGAACAACTTCAATTACTGGAGTGGTCCGCCCTATCATGATGACTATTTAACGTATCCAGTGGTTCAGCAGATAAGACCCTGTATGAGGCTCGATGAGGGGAATTATGCGCATATTATTTGGGAAGACAATAGAGCGGGTGTCCAGAGACTTTCATTTAGAAGATCCTCTAACATCCTTTCATCCGGTGGTCCTTGGCCATTAACCTGGAATTC